>NZ_JBEXUE010000137.1:0-21599 GCF_040614275.1 Streptosporangium sp. NPDC006013 | reverse complement strand
CCTGCGAGCGCGCCCGGCAGGAGCCAGGTCCCGACGGCCGGTATGCTCCAGCCGTGCTCCCGCACGAGCACCTGAGGGGCGACGTACATCGCGGCACCTGCTGGAGATGGCCGGTGACCTGCGGGCGGCCGTCGACGACTATCGCGCGGCGGCGAGCCGCACGACGAGCGCCCCGGAGCGCGACTACCTCACCACCCGCGCCGCCCGGCTCAGCGCCGCGGACCACCCGGACCGGCGGGCCTGAGCCACGGTGACTCCTCCGCTCCCCGAAGGGAGCGGCTTCTCGCCTCCCTCGGCCGAGGTGGGCGACGGCCAGGTCCTGACCGTTTCGAACAAGCGATTCACCTGCCGGGTAAACTCGGCAGTCCTCTCACTGAACATGATGGAGCCATGTCCCCGCGCACGCCACGCCCGCGACCGGTCCGCGCCACTCCGGCGACCTGCCCCTGCGGGCTGCCCTCGGCCTACGACGACTGCTGCGGCCGGCTGCACCGCGGGGAGACCAAGGCGAGCACCGCCGAGCAGCTGATGCGCTCCCGCTTCAGCGCGTTCGCCGTTCACGACGAGGCGTACCTGCTCCGCAGCTGGCACCCCACGACCAGGCCGCCCGGCATCGACTTCGACCCCGGGCTGCGCTGGGTGCGCCTGGACATCCTCGGCGGCACCGAGGGCGGCCCGTTCTCCACCGCGGGCACCGTCGAGTTCCGCGCCCACTACACCGAACGCGGCCGTCCGGGCGAACTCCGGGAGAACAGCCGTTTCGTACGCCACGACTACGCCTGGGTCTACCTCGACGGCAACGTCGGTAAATAACCAGACATCATCAAGATCCCGAGTTATCCGAAAAAACCGCGGCGAATCCATATGATCGCTTCATGCGATCGGGACACAGTGCGGCATTGGCGATGCTCGGGTACGTGCTGGGCGCCCTCGCCGCGACCGTACTGGGCCAGTGGGCGTACCAGAACCACCGGGAGTTGCTCGGCGAGACCATGATCATGTTCGCCCTGCTGTGCCGGCTGGCGTTTCTCTTCGAGCTTGCCCGCCTCGCTTTCCGAGGAGTGCGCCGCCTCGCCCGCACCTCCGCGCGCACCCATGCCTCCGCACGACTTTCGCCGACGCCGAAATCATAAGAAACCCGCTCATCCCAACCGGCAAGGAGCTCGGCGTCCCGGGGGAGGATTACCACTTATCTCCAATAAAACAGTCATCAATGGTAAGAACATGAATACCCATAGTTTGTAGGCTTGACTGATTACCCGGTACGACCATCGGTAAATACACAGCATGGTCGACGAGCGAATGGCGGAGAAACCCACGACGGAGGGGGCGGCGGAGGCGCTGCTGCGGGTGGGGCGGTTCTTCAGCCGGGGCACCTACTCCCACGACCTGCGAGACGTCTCCTACCGGGGTGGCAGGAACTCGGACACCTTCTACCGGGGCCGGTGGTCACACGACAAGATCGTGCGCTCCACCCACGGAGTGAACTGCACCGGATCGTGCAGCTGGCGGGTGTACGTCAAGAACGGGATCATCACCTGGGAGACGCAGGAGGTCGACTACCCGACGGCCGGCCCCGACCGGCCCGAGTACGAGCCGCGAGGGTGCCCGCGGGGGGCGGCGTTCTCCTGGTACACCTACTCGCCGACCCGGGTGCGATACCCGTACGCGCGCGGGGTGCTGGTGGAGATGTACCGCCAGGCCAAGGAGCGGCTCGGGGACCCGTTGCTGGCCTGGGCGGACGTCGTGGGCGACCCGGAGCGGCGGCGACGCTACCAGGAGGCGCGCGGCAAGGGCGGGCTGGTGCGCATCACCTGGCCCGAGGCACTGGAGATGATCGCCGCCGCCCACGTGTACACCATCAAGAGGTACGGCCCGGACCGGATCGCCGGGTTCACCCCCATCCCGGGCCAGTCGATCCTCTCCCACGCGATCGGTACCCGGTTCCTGGCGCTGATCGGCGGCCAGGCGCTGTCGTTCTACGACTGGTACGCCGACCTGCCGGTGGCCTCCCCGCAGGTGTTCGGCGACCAGACCGACGTGCCCGTGTCCGGCGACTGGTGGGACGCGGCCTACCTGATCATGTGGGGTTCCAACGTTCCGGTCACCCGGACGCCGGACGCGCACTGGATGGCCGAGGCCCGCTACAACGGCCAGAAGGTGGTGGTGGTCTCCCCCGACTTCGCCGACAACACCAAGTTCGCCGACGACTGGCTCCATCCCCATCCGGGCACCGACGGCGCGCTGGCCGCCGCGATGGGGCACGTGATCCTGCGGGAGTGGTTCGTCGAGCGGCAGGTACCGTACTTCGTCGACTACGTCCGCCGCTTCACCGACCTGCCGTTCCTGGTGGCGCTGGAGGAGCGGGACGGCGCGTACATCCCGGGGCGGTTCCTGCGCGCCACCGACCTCGGCGCGCAGTACGCCACGGCCGAGCACGCCATCTGGCGCACCGTACTGCTGGACGACGTCACCGGCGCCCCGGTCGTCCCGAACGGCACGGTCGCCGACCGCTGGTCACAGGAGGCGGGGCGGTGGAACCTGGACCTCGGCGAGGTGATCCCCCGGCTCACCCTGTACGGCGACGCGGAGGCCACCGGCACCGAGGTGCTGATGCCCCGGTTCGACACCGCCGACGGCTCGGGCGCGGTGCTGCGGCGCGGCGTGCCGGCCAGGCGGGTGACGCCCGGCGGGCCGCTGGTCACCACCGTCTTCGACCTGCTGCTGGCCCGCTACGGGGTGGGCCGGGACGGGCTTCCCGGCGACTGGCCGACCGGCTACGACGACGCGGCGGCACCCGGCACCCCGGCGTGGCAGGAGACGATCACCTCGGTGCCGGCCGCCGCCGCCACCCGGATCGCCCGGGAGTTCGCCCGGACCGCCGAGCGCACCAGGGGCCGCTGCATGATCATCATGGGGGCGGGCACCAACCACTGGTTCCATTCGGAGACCACCTACCGTAACTTCATCACCCTGCTGCTGCTCACCGGCTGCGTGGGACGCAACGGCGGCGGCTGGGCGCACTACGTCGGCCAGGAGAAGTGCCGCCCGCTCACCGGCTGGACCACGCTGGCCACCGCCGCCGACTGGCAGCGGCCCAGCCGGCAGATGATCGGCACCGGGTTCTTCTTCCTGCACACCGACCAGTGGCGCTACGACCACTTCCGCGCCGACGCCCTGGCCTCACCGCTCGGGGCGAACCGGTTCGCCGGGATGGCCGCGGTGGACGTCCTGGCCCAGTCCTCCCGGCTCGGCTGGATGCCCACCTACCCCACCTTCGACCGCAATCCGCTGGACCTGGCCGACGAGGCGCGCGCGTCCGGCCGGGACCCGAACGAGCACGTCGCCGCCGATCTGGCCGCCGGCCGGCTCGGCTTCGCCGTCGACGACCCCGACCATCCGGACAACTGGCCGCGCATCCTCATCACCTGGCGGGCCAACCTGCTGGGCGCGTCCGGCAAGGGCGCCGAGTACTTCCAGCGCCACCTGCTCGGCACGCACGACAACCTGCGGGCCACCGAGGCGCCCGAGGAGGTCCGGCCACGGGACGTGCGGTGGCGTGATCCAGCCCCCGAGGGCAAGCTCGACCTGCTGCTCTCCCTGGACTTCCGGATGACCTCCACGACGCTGCTGGCGGACATCACCCTGCCCGCCGCGACCTGGTACGAGAAGCACGACCTGAACGCCACCGACATGCATCCGTTCGTGCACTCGTTCAACCCCGCCGTGGAACCGGCCTGGCAGGCGCGCACCGACTTCGAGACCTTCAACGACATCGCCAGGGTCTTCTCCGAGATGGCCGTCCGGTACCTGGGAACCCGGTACGACCTGGTGGCCACCCCGTTCACCCACGACACGCCCGGCGACCTCGGCAACCCGCTGGGCGCCGCCCAGGACTGGCGGGCCGACTCCTCGACGCCGGTGCCGGGTAAGACGATGCCGACGCTGACCATCGTCGAGCGGGACTACACGGCGATCGCCGACCAGATGCGCACGCTCGGCCCGCTCGCCGACGCCAAGGGGCTGCCCTGCAAGGGCGTCGTCTACGAGGTGGGCTCCGAGCTCGCCGAGCTGGCCGCCGCGAACGGAACCGCGCGCGGCGGCCCGGCCGGCGGACGGCCGCTGATCGACACCGGGGAGAAGGCGTGCGAGGCGATACTCGCGCTGTCCGGCTCCACCAACGGACACCTGGCCGACCAGGGCTTCCACACCCTGGACCGGCGGGTCGGCTCCGGGGACGGCCTGGCCGGGCTGGGCCGCGCGGACGCGGATCGGCGCATCCGGTTCGCCGACACCCAGGCACAACCGCAGCGCACCCTCACCAGCCCCGAGTGGGCCGGTGACGAGAGCGGCGACCGCCACTACAGCCCTTTCACCATCAACGTCGAGCACGCCAAACCCTGGCACACCCTCACCGGACGCCAGCACTTCTACCTCGACCACGACTGGATGCGGGAGCTCGGCGAGAACCTGCCGACCTACCGGCCGCCGTTGAACATGCACCGGCTGTTCGGCGAGCCCGTCCTCGGTGAGAACGGAACGCGGGAGGTGACGGTCCGGTATCTCACCCCGCACAACAAGTGGTCCATCCACTCGGAGTACCAGGACAACCTGATCATGCTCTCGCTCTCCCGGGGCGGCCAGGTGATCTGGATCAGCCCGCAGGACGCCGAGGCCATCGGCGTCGTCGACAACGAGTGGGTCGAGGCGGTCAACCGCAACGGCGTCGTGGTCGCCCGGGCCGTCGTCTCGCACCGGATGCCGGCCGGGACCGTCTACATGCACCACGCCCAGGACCGGGTCGTCGCGGTGCCCAAGAGCGAGGCCACCGGGCGGCGCGGCGGCATCCACAACTCGCTGACCCGCGTACTGCTCAAACCCACTCACCTCATCGGCGGTTACGGGCAGCTGACCTTCTTTCCCAACTACTTCGGCCCGGTCGGCACCCAGCGGGACGAGATCACCGTGCTCCGGCGGCGCGCGCAGGAGGTCGAGTACTGATGCGGGTGATGTCGCAGATCGCCATGGTGATGAACCTCGACAAGTGCATCGGCTGCCACACCTGCTCGGTCACCTGCAAGCAGACCTGGACCAGCAGGCCCGGGGTCGAGTACGTGTGGTTCAACAACGTGGAGACCCGTCCCGGGCAGGGTTACCCGCGCCGCTACGAGGACCAGGAGCGCTGGCGCGGCGGCTGGAAGCTGACCCGGCGGGGCCGGCTGGTCCCCCGGTCCGGGGGGCGGCTGCGCCGGCTGGCGAGCATCTTCGCCAACCCGCTGCTGCCCAACATCCGCGACTACTACGAGCCGTGGACGTACGACTACCAGTCGGTCGCCGAGGCGCCGGCCGGCGACGACTTCCCGGTGGCCGCGCCCCGGTCACTGCTCAGCGGCAAGCCGATGAGAACCATCGCCTGGTCGGCGAACTGGGACGACAGCCTGGGCGGCATGCCGCAGCACGGTGCGGACGACGTCGTCCTCAACCGGATCCAGGAGAAGATCAAGCTGGAGTTCGAACAGACGTTCATGTTCTACCTGCCGCGGATCTGCGAGCACTGCCTCAACCCGTCCTGCGTGGCGTCCTGCCCGTCCGGCGCGCTGTACAAGCGGGTGGAGGACGGGATCGTGCTGGTCGACCAGGACCGCTGCCGGGGGTGGCGGATGTGCGTGACCGGCTGCCCGTACAAGAAGATGTACTTCAACCACAAGACCGGCAAGGCCGAGAAGTGCACCTTCTGCTTCCCGCGGATCGAGGTCGGGCTGCCCACCGTCTGTTCGGAGACCTGTGTGGGGCGGCTGCGGAACATCGGCGTGCTCCTCTACGACGCCGACCGGGTGCCGCAGGCCGCCGCCACCCCGCGCGAGCAGGATCTCTACCCGGCACAGCTCGGCGTCTTCCTCGATCCCCACGACCCGCGGGTCGGCGTCGAGGCCGAGCGGGCGGGCATCCCGCACGAATGGATGGAGGCGGCCCGCCGCTCTCCCGTCTACCGCCTGATCGCCGAATACGGGGTGGCCCTGCCCCTGCATCCGGAGTACCGCACGCTGCCGATGGTCTGGTACGTGCCGCCGCTGTCCCCCGTGGTGGAGGCGATCACCGCCGCCGGGCATGACGGGGAGGACCACGAGAACCTGTTCGGCGCCATCGAGAAGCTGCGCATCCCCGTCTCCTATCTCGCCGAACTGTTCACGGCGGGCGACCCGGCCCCCGTCGAGCTGGCGCTGCGGCGGCTGGCCGCGATGCGCGCCCACCGGCGGCGGCTCAACCTCGGTGACGCCGCCGATCCGGCGATCGCCGAGTCGGTCGGCTTCACCGTCGAGCAGTTGGACGACATGTACCGGCTGCTGGCCCTGTCGAAGTACGAGGACCGTTACGTCATCCCGACCGCCGTCGCCGGGGACGTCCGCGCCCTGGAGGAGTCGGCGCTGACCGGGTGCAGCCTGAACTACGAGGGCGGTCCCGGGATGGGGGGCGGCACCGCCTCGGGACCGTTCGGCGAGGCGTCCGGACGTCCGGCGCCGCTGTCCGTGGAGACCTTCCACATCCTGCGCGACCGCAGCACGGCGGACACCTCCGCCGACACCTCCGGCCTGCGTGGCCGGGTCAACCTGCTCAACTGGGACGGCCGCGGCCTGCCCGAGGGGATGTTCCCTCCCGGGGCGGGCAACGGCTCGGCCGGCTCACCGGACGGCGAGACGGCCGGGGGCGCCGGACCGGATGCCGGCCCCGGCGAGATCACCGGGCGACCTCCCCAGGAAGGCGAGACCACTCGACGGCCTTTCCAGAAAGGGCCGAACCCGTGAGACCGCGCTGGACCTCCCGGAAACGGAGACCGTCCGCGAACGACCGGGCCGTGGTGCGCCGGGCCGCCGGACTGTGCCTGGACTATCCCGACCAGGAGCTCTTCGACCGGCTGCCGCTGATCCGGGCCGCGCTCGCCGAGAGCGGCGCGCATCCGACGGTGACCGCCGTCGCCGGGTTCGTCGACCACCTGGCGGCCGAGGAGCCGTTGCGGGCCGAGAAGCACTATGTGGCGACCTTCGACACCCGCAACCGCCGTTCGCTCCACCTGACGTGGTGGAGCGACGGGGACACCCGCCGCCGGGGGTTCTCACTGGCCACGCTCAAGTCCCGCTACCGGGCCCGCGGCCTCCTCCCCCCGGAGGGCACCGAACTGCCGGACTACCTGCCGGCCGTCCTGGAGTACGCGGCCCTGGAACCTGAGGACGGGACGGCGCTGCTCCAGGAGCACCGGACCGGCCTGGAGCTGCTGCGGTTCGCCCTCATCGAGGCCGGCACACCGTACGCGGCGCTGCTGGAGGCGGTGTGCGGCACGCTGCCCGGCCCCTCCCCACGCACCCGTGAGGAGGCTCGCACCCTGGGGAAACTCCCGCTGAACACCGGCCCGGAACCGGTCGGCCTGGACACCACCGGCCTCCTCCCGCTGATTCCCGTCCCGAACCCGGCCGGCAGTCCCATCGACAATCTCGGAGGCATCGGATGACCTCGTACACCTCGGCCCGGAACCGGCAGGCGCGGCGGAGAACACCGTCGGACGGCAGAGTCCCGGGGGTCCGCGATGCCCTCGCCCGCTGACATCTTCCTGTGGGGGGCGCTGCCCTACGCGGCCGTCGCCCTGCTCGTCACCGGCCTCATCTGGCGGTACCGCTACGACAAGTTCGGCTGGACCACGCGCTCATCGGAACTGTACGAGTCGCGGCTGCTGCGGTTCGGCAGCCCGATCTTCCACATCGGGCTGCTGTGCGTGCTGGCGGGTCATCTCATGGGCCTGTTCATCCCGCAGGGCTGGACGGACGCCATCGGCTTCGACGAGAACGACTACCACACGATGGCGCTCTGGCTCGGCGTGGTCGCCGGGGTGCTCACCTTCGGCGGCCTCGTGCTGCTGATCTGGCGACGCCGCACCACCGGGCCGGTCTTCCTCGCCACCACCCTCAACGACAAGATCATGTATATCTTCCTGGTCGGCGCGCTGGGCCTCGGGCTGTCCACCACACTGATCAACGCCTCGGGACTCGGCTACAACTACCGGACGGACATCGCTCCCTGGGTGCGCAGCCTATTCGTCTTCCAGCCGGAGGTCTCGCTCATGGCCGGCACGCCGGTGGAGTACCGCATCCACGCGGTGTCCGGGCTGCTGCTGTTCGCGATCCTGCCGTTCACCCGGCTGGTGCACTCGTTCACCGCCCCGGTGCAGTATCTGTTCCGGCCCTACATCGTCTACCGGGCCCGCGATCCACAGGTCATCGGCACCACCGCGCCCCGGCGGGGCTGGGAGCGGAGCGACATTTGAACGACCGTCCCCGGCACGGGATCGCCGCGCTCCAACTGGACGAGCTGGTACGGCGTTACCCGGAACGAGCTGTGCGCGCCGTGTACAGCGGTCTCAACAGCTTCATCTCGCTGGGGCTCATGGCGATAATCGCCTACACCACCAACGCCCCGTTCGTCTTCCCGTCCCTGGGGCCCACCGCCTTCCTGCTCTTCCACACGCCGCGGAGCGCTTCGGCCTCGCCGCACAACACCCTGGTCGGGCACCTGATCGGGGTGCTGGCCGGCTGGTTCGCGCTGGCGGTCACCGGGCTGCTGAACGCCCCGCCCGACCTGGAGAGCATCGGCCCCAACCGGATTCTGGCCTCTGCCATCGCGCTCGGCCTGACCTGCGGGCTGATGCCGGTGTTCAACGCCGCGCACCCGCCGGCCGGCGCCACCACCCTGATCGTCGCGCTGGGCCTGCTGCGGACGCCCCCTCAGCTGGGCATCATGATGCTCGCGGTGCTGGTCATCGTCATCCAGGGATTCGTCATCAACCGGATGGCGGGCATCCCCTACCCGCTGTGGCTCAAGCCACCCGCAGACGACAAGGCCACCTGATCCGGCTGACACTGATCGGGCCCGCCGACAATGGGGGTTACCTCACCATCAGCAGGGAGAGGAGCACGATCGCGGCGAAAAGGGTAATGAGGACACCCAGCCCGAACAGGAACCCGCCTCCCCCGAACTTTTTCCTGCCGGGAGCACCAAGGTCGACCACGACGGTCTCAGCGATCACGTCATGCAGGCATCGGCGCTTCGGATCGACGAATATCCACAACATGTCGATCAGATTGATCAGCATCCCGAGATATGGCACCAACGACGAAGTCGCATAGACAATGGCACGAATTCCCGACTGGCCGAGACTCGGCGTCTCACCGGTCGTCCTGGACAGCACCTTCAATCGGCATAACCGCTTGCCGAGCGTCTGGCCCCACAGCGCGTGCTGCAACCAGAAGTAGGCGGCATAAAGGGCAATGAACCCGACATCGACCGGCCAGTAAGGGTTTCCTAGATAGGGGTTGAAGTAATTTTCGAGAGTCAGCTCATAGGAAACCGTCAAATCGTCCACGAGCAACCAGTAGAGCGGCGAGATGGCCACGAAAAAAATCAGAGCGTCGACAAAGGCGGCCCCCAGACGGTGACGCCTCGCGGCGAGAGTCCACGTTGTCGGAGCATGGGGGGTGGTCGTCATGCCGATCAGTGTGTCGCACGACCCACCAGTCCTCAAACGGTGACCTGAACGACCCGCGAAGCACTTTCCGGCATGGCATCATTTTGTAGGTTCAGCAGTTCCTTCGTGTTGGCATATTGTGGCGCCACCAAATCCATGGCCGGTGATCGATGACCGCGAGCAGGAACCGTCCGATCCGCCGCTCACACGGCCCCGAACGGCGCGACTGGAAAGCGAGACTCAAAAGCTCGCGGATATGGGTGGCGGGCATCGTGGCGGCCGCGGGCACCGCCGCCCTCACCGGCTACCTGACCTCGGCCTTCGACAAGACGCTCTCCGTGGTGACCGGGACGGACTCGAAACCGCCGTTGACCTGGACCGTTGAGATCAATCGGACTCCATGCGAGGGGGCGTCGCGCGAGTACGTACTCCCCTCCCTGCCGAACCGGCCCGTCAGCGGAGTGGGCATGCCCAAGCCGGTGGAACAGAACGCTCCGGACGGTGGGTACACCGATGCCGTCATCACCCTCCAGGGAAGTAGCGGCGCCGCCGTCGTACTTCACGCTTTTCGGATTGAGATGGTCCAACGCGCCGAACCCACCGGGGTCGCCATAACCAAGGTCATCCAGTGTGGCGGAATAACCCCACGGAACTTCACCGTCGATCTCGACAAACCGGCACCTCGCCCCATCCCACTCCCCGGTACCGATGAGGACGGCAACGAGAAGGACCCCGTCCGATTTCCCTTCAGCGTTTCGGACAGCGATGCCGAGATCTTCCACATCTTCGGCGCCACCCGTGACTGCGACTGCCGCTGGCGGATCCTCGTGGACTGGAGCAGTCAGGGCAGGAAGGGAACCGCGACCATCGACGACAATGGCCTGCCTTTCCGTACCGTGGGCATCAAAGGCCTGCCTGGCTACGAGGTGGCGGACGGGCCGTCCGACACCTACCGGTGGAAGCGCCGCCCTCCCGCTCCGGCCCCCATCCCACTGCGCTGACGACCCGGCCCGCGTACCTGGAAACGTCACGCCTGCCGCGCGGCGTCCGGCCTCGTACGCGGTGGACAGGCACCGCGTCGATCTGTCACCATTCCGGACATGATCGTAAGAAAGGACGACGCCACCCTCATCCGGTGAGCGTTCTCGTGCAGCGGGAAGCTGCCGACATTCGTGAAGAATGGCTGGGCCGGGCGTTGTCGACGCTGCCCGCCGACCGTCCGGCCGCAGAGGCCGCCATCTCCGAGCTGTACCGCCTGATCGGGCTCGCCCCACCGCGTTTTCACTGGGTCCCCTCACCGGTCACGGCCCTGACGACCGTCCCGCCGGGTGTGCGTCCACGGCCTTCGGAAATCGTCGACCGCATCTCCGCATGGCCGCTGCCGTCCCGGTTCTCCTCGCTGATGAGACAGCTGTGCACAGCACTCGACGCCCAGGTCAGATGGGGCCATCAGTCGATGGACCAGCTGATCCGCCAGCAGGTTCACAGCCCGCTCACCCGATCCACCGACGGTTCACTCCGCATGCCGCTGCTGGCGGCGCACGACTCGCGCCCCCGCTTTCGGAACACCTGGTACGACACACAGTGCGTCTCCTGGATCGCCCACTACGACGCTCTCCGCCGGGCGGCCGGCGTGCCCTTCACCCCCGAGCAGAACCGGCAGCTCGACCTGTGGGCGACGGTGGCCCGGTCAGGTGGCTGGTGGTGGCCTCGTGAAGGTGCGTGCGTCATCTCCGAGCGCCCCGTCACCATGCGCACGGAGGTGTGCGGCGACGACGGCGAGGTACGGCTGCACAGCGCGGACGGCCCCGCGGTGCGGTACGCCGACGGTTGGGACGTGCACGCCTGGCACGGGACACGGGTGCCCTCCTGGGTGATCACCGATCCGAGCGTCCAGCGGATCGCGCGGGAGGCCAACGTCGAGGTCAGGCGGTGCGCGATCGAGCGCATCGGCTGGGCGTCCTACATCGACCGGGCCGGACTGCGGCTGGTCGCCTCCGCACCGGACCCCGGCAATCCCGGTTCGGAACTGCGGCTCTACGACATGCGCAGGGAGACCAGGGTGCTCCTCGCGGTCAACGGGTCCGTCGAACGCGACGGACGCCGCCGCCGGTACGGGCTGACCGTGCCGGGTTTCCTCGACGATCCGATCGCCGCCGCCGGCTGGACCTACGGGCTCTCCGCCGAGCAGTACTCCCTTCTTCTCCGCCGAACCTGAGGTGACTTCCATGACCGTGACTCTCGCTTCGCTCTCCCGGCAGACCGGACTCGCCGTGCTCGACCACCTTGAGCGGTCGGCGAGCATCCCCGTCGTCCACGGGCTCCAGGCCCAGGGCGACCTCATCGTCATCCCGCTTCCCGTCATCGCCTCCTCCGTGCGGGTCTGGCCCGACTCCCGCTGGACGGGCGTGCCCGCCGAGGGGGTCGAACTGCTCCGCGGCGCGGCCGGGGGCAACCCGCACACCCTCGTCGCCGACCTGGGCACCTGCCGGTGGACGACCCACGTACTGGACTCCGACCAGCTGGCGATCGGCGTCTTCGAGACCTCGGCCGTCGCCTACCTGCTCCACCCCGAGCACGGCGCCACCGGCTGCCCGCCCGGCACCTACGTCATCCGGCGGCAACGCGAACACGAGGGACAGCGGGCCCGCCTCGTCGCGGACTGAACAACGCAGGCCGAAGGCACGGCGGACCAGGCCGGGGAAGAAATGGGACCGCCGTGCCCGCCCCCTCGCTGCTACGGTGGCTCCTCTTCTCCATGACTCAGGAGCCGTCTTGCGGAAAACGATCTGGTTCCTCTCGTTGGTGCTGCTGCTGTCCGCATGCGGTTATAACGGCATGTCGCCGGGAGAGTTCCAGGATCGTGCCCGTGAGGTGGCGGAGCGCTGGCACGACTCCGAGGACGACCGCGCATGGCGGACAGGCTTCGTCCCACTGGACGATCTCGACATCCAGCCGCGCGAACGGATTCCTGACTGGGTGCCCCTGAGCGTGCACAACGGCGCGTGGTCCCTTGACGTCGATCTGCCCGCGGATACTCCGCCCAGCAGGCGAATAAGCTGGCCGGACGGCTCCACCCTGACGGTTCCGCTGGTCACGGCTGCGACGGCGTACGCGGAGCAGAGCAAGGCCGCCGACTTCATCGACGAGGAGTGCCCGCCGGACGGCTGCACCCCTCTCCGGGTCACCGGCGCCGAGCTCGGCGAGGTGCCGCTGCGCACCAGCCGAGGGACGATTCAGGTGCCCGCCTGGCACTTCACGGTGCAGGGCGTCAAGGAAAGGTTCAGCCGGGTGGCGATCCACCCATCGCGGATCAGCCCGCGCCCGGCCCAGAAAGAAGGTGAGTACGAGGAGGTGATGGCCTTCGACCTCACCCCGGCGAAGTCCCGGGACCTGCTTCTCCGGTACGGTCACGGCACCTGCGACCAGATCCACGGCGCCCGCGCCTACGAGACCGAAGACCTGGTGGTGGTCGACGTGGACGAGGAAACCAGCGACGGATTCTGCAACCTGATGCTTCTTACCGCCCGGATCACCGTCACGCTCGACAAACCCCTGGGTAACCGACTCCTGCTCGACTCCGGAACCGGACTGCCGGTACTGCCGGAAAAGAATGCTCACTAAAATCGAAGAGCCGGTTAATCACCGAACTGCGTGCGCGTGGAGTCAGAATCGGAACCGCGTCCAGCGTCCGAGCCGCGCAGTGGGCAGCAGCCGAGATCTACCCGCGTGCCGGCAACCCGGCACTTCCCGTACGCCCCGAACAAGCGGAGTTGCTGCGACTCTTCGCCCCCTAGAAGCCCAGGTCAGAGATTCGTCCCTGCCTGGGCTTCTCGTCGTCCGTACCGCCTACCCGCCCGCCATGGCTCCCACGACCATGAACGGCTCGGCCCCCGTTGCGACCGGCTCGGGCAACGGGGTGTCCGGCAGTTCGTGGGACAGATCCTGTTCGCAGGCGAAGAACCTCACGAATGGTCGACGCCGCTGCGTGACGTGATCACGGATCGTCCCGCGCAGCATCGGATAGCGGGCCTCAAGCGCGTCGAGGACCGAGCGCTGCGTGACCTGCCCCTGAACGTGGATCCTCACCTCGCTTTCGGCACGTGCGAGGTTCCGCAGATGCGCCGGGAGCACGACCCGGATCATGGCAGCGTTTGGACTTCGACCGACAACACGGCCGGAAGGTCTCGGGCGATGGGCGCCCAGCTGTCGCCGGCATCGGCCGATGCGTACACCTGTCCGCCGGTCGTACCGAAGTACACGCCGCACGAATCCAGCGAGTCGACGGCCATCGCGTCCCGTAGCACGTTGACGTAGCAGTGGCTCTGCGGCAACCCCTTCGTGAGCGGCTCCCATTCGTTTCCGCCCGTCCTGCTGCGGTACACACGTAGCTTTCCCTCGGGCGGGTAATGTTCCGAGTCGCTCTTGATCGGAACGACATAGACGGTGTCCGGCTCGTGCGCGTGGACAGCGATCGGGAATCCGAAGTCGCTGGGCAGGTCGCCGCTGATCTCGTACCACGACTCACCGGCGTCGTCACTGCGCATGACGTCCCAGTGTTTCTGCATGAAGAGCACCTCTGGACGCGACCGGTGCATCGCGATGTGGTGGACGCAGTGACCGACCTCGGCATCCGGGTCAGGAATGCCTTCGGACCGCAGGCCGCGATTCATCGGCCGCCAGCTCTTGCCGGCGTCGTCCGTTCTGAACACACCCGCAGCCGAGATCGCCACGACGATACGCCCGGGATCGTGCGGGTCTGAAATGATCGTGTGCAGACACATCCCACCGGCGCCCGGTTGCCAGGAAGGCCCTGAGCGATGGTCGCGCAGCCCAGGCAGTTCCTGCCAGCTCTGCCCGCCGTCCACCGAGCGGAACAGGGCGGCGTCTTCAACCCCGGCATAAACCGTGTCCGGATCGGTCAGCGAGGGTTGGAGATGCCAGACTCGTGCGAACTCCCATGGATGCGGCGTGCCGTCGTACCACTGGTGAGTGCCGGGGACACCCTCATACTGGAACTGGTTACCGACCGGTTCCCACGTGGCACCGCCGTTGTCGGAACGCTGGATCAACTGTCCGAACCAGCCACCGGACTGCGACATGTACAGCCGGGACGGATCAGCAGGAGATCCCGTGAGGTGGTAGATCTCCCAGCCCCCGAAATGAGGGCCACTGATGTCCCACCGCTCGCGCCTGCCGTCCGACGTCAGGATGAACGCGCCTTTGCGCGTGCCAACCAGTACTCGTACACCACTCATCGGCGTTCCTTTCCGACCTTGGTGCCGAGCTGTGTCGGCACTGCGGCCACGCTCCTGATCGGCTGACCGGACTCGGAGTCGACTCCATTCACGACATGCCCGCCTCGGCCGTGGCTACGACGCTACGGCAGCCCCCCGACAAAACTGCCGCACGCCGCAGCGACGGACCAGCGGCGTGATGGTAAAGGTTCCCGTGTTCACCGGCCGAACGCGTTTTGCAGCCTTGGCAGCCGGACGCGGCTTGGCATCAGTAGCGGGCGCCCCGCGGTGCGGGTAGGACGTCGAGGTCGGCGGCGTTCAGCGCCGAATCACCCAGCCCGGCGCCCAGGTCCCGGCGGCGTCGTGGCCGGCCGCCGCGGCGGCGAGGTGGGCGCGGAGGGTGGCCAGCGCCGGGTGGGGGTTGTCGCGGCGCCACAGGAGCGAGTGCGGGTAGACGGGCGTCGGGTCGGTCACCGGGATGCGGCGCAGGCCGTGGTCGGCGGGCCAGACCAGGCGGGTCTGCTCGCCCATGAAAGTGGCCAAGGCCGGGGTGTCGGCGATGGTGTCGAGGAGCGCGTCGGAGCCGAAGTTGGGGCCGGTCGCCTCGATGGTGAGGCCGAACTCGGCGACGAGATCGTCGTAGTAGGCGGCCCACTCGGTTCCGGGGACGATACCGGGCATCCAGATCCGGTGCCCGGCGAGCTGAGCGACGGTCACCGACCGGGCGCCGGCCAGCGCGTGGGCGGGCCCGGTGAGGAGCTGGAGCACCTCGTCGAGCACCCAGACGGACTCGATGTCCTCGGGAAGGGGCCGGCCGGGCACGGCGACGGCACGGAAGGACGCGTCGATCGCACCGGACCGAATGGCGGCGAGGGCCGTCTCGACATCGAACAGCATCACCACGTCGAGCTCGATCTCGGGGTGCGCGCGGTGGAAGCCGCGCATCAGGCCCGACGCCGCGCTGCGCGAGGCGATCACGTCGACGCGCAGCGGACGGCTGCCGGGGCGCACGGACGCGACCGCGCGCTCGGCGACGCGCAGCAACTCGCGCGCGTGGGGCAGGAACGCCTGCCCGTCGATGGTGAGCCGGGCCCCGCGCGCAGTGCGGATGAACAGCCGCACGGCGAGGTCCTTCTCCAGCCCGGCGATGCGCTTGGAGACGGCCTGCTGGGTGATCGACAGATCTGCGGCGGCGTCCTGGAACTGGCCGGTGTCTACGACGGCGACGAACGTGCGCACCGCATCGAGATCCACATCGACCGACCTTAGTGCACAACTCATGGTTGTGCGACTTCCGTCGGCTGGTTGTTTGACCTGCCTACTAGCTGCGCGTTTTGATCTCTCGAATCAATGGGTGGTTGTTTCCTGGGGATGGCGGGGTGCGCGTTGGGAAGGTCGCTGGGGCGGCGGTTCAGATGGTTCTGGGCCGCCTATGCGGTCAGCACGTTCGGCAGGCTCGCGTTCGACGCGTTCGCCCTGATCGCGATTCTCGCTCTGGACGCAGGGCCCACCGAGGTGTCGGTGCTGGCCGCCGCGGGGCTCGCGGTCGGGGCGGTGGTCGCGGTGCCGCTCGGGCCGTGGGTGGAGTTCCGGCGCAAACGGCCGGTGATGATCGCGATGGACCTGATCCGGTTCGCGGCGCTGATGAGCGTTCCCGCCGCCTACGTGCTCGGCCGGCTGAGCTTCGCCCAACTTCTGATCGTGGCGGTCGTTGTCGGCGCGGCCGACATCGCCTTCACCGCTGCGAGCGGAGCATGCCTGAAGGCGCTCGTCCGGTCCGAGGACCTGCTCGTCGCGAACGGGCGGTTCGAGGCCACGGCCTGGACCGCCACCGCGCTCGGGCCGCCGCTCGGTACCGCCGCGATCGGGCTGGTGGGTCCGGTGACGAGCGTGGCGGCCAACGCGGTCAGCTTCCTGCTCTCGGCCGCGGGGGTCCGCGCCATCGGCGGGCGGGAGCCACGTCCCGCGCGAACCGCCGCACCGCCCCGGCCCGGAGCCGGCGACCTGCTGGAGGGATGGCGGTACATCCTCGCCAGCCCGGCGCTGCGCCCGTTGTTCTTCAACACGGTCCTGGTCAGCGGCCTGATCATGGCAGCCTCGCCGTTGCTCGCCGTCCTCATGCTCGGTGACCTCGGGTTCGCACCCTGGCAGTACGGCCTCGCCTTCGGCGTCCCCTGCGTCGGCGGCCTCATCGGCTCGCGACTGGCCCGCCCGCTCCTCGCACGGTTCGGACGGCACAAGGTCATGCTCACCGCCGGGACGCTGCGCGCGTGCTGGTCACTCGGATTGACCTTCGTCAGCCCCGGCCCCGCCGGGCTCGTCCTCGTCATCGCCCTCGAACTCGGGCTGATCACCTGCATGGGCGTGTTCAACCCGGTATTCGCCACCTACCGGCTCGAACAGCTCCCGTCGGACCGGGTCGTCCGCACGCTGTCCGCCTGGTCGATCACCAGTAAAGCCACCGTCGCGGCCATGACCGGACTGTGGGGCCTGCTGGCCGGCCTCACCAGCCCCCGCACCGCGATCGCGATCGCCGGTCTCCTCCTTCTGGCGACCTCGCTCCTCCTCCCTCGACACGACCGCACGCCCCAACACAAGAACGCCGACCGGGCGCCACTGGAAAGGCAGACACTCGCATGAGCACCACCCCCGCACTCGACCCCGCACACACCGCCCTGCTCGTCATGGACTATCAGCCCGCGATCCTCGCGCTGCTCCCCGAAAGCGACAGTGAAGCCCTGCTGGGACGCATGGAAAAGGTGATCGCCGACGTTCGCGCCAAGGGCGGCACCGTCGCCTATGCCCGGGTCGGCTTCACCGAGGCCGACTGGGCTGCGATCCCGCCCGCCAACAGGTCTTTCGCACCGATCGCCCAGCACCGTCTCATGCACCACGCGGACCTTGACACCGCTGTCCACGAACGTCTCGCTCCCCAGGACGGAGACATCATCGTGCGTAAGATCCGTCACGGAGGCCTGTCCACCACCGACCTCGATCAGCGGCTGCGCGAACACGGCATCACCACTCTGATCATCGCGGGCATCAGTACCAGCGGCGTCGTCCTGTCCACCGTCCTCGACGCGGCCGACCGCGACTACCAGCTCTACGTCCTGGCCGACGGCGTCGCCGACCCTGACCCCGAAGCGCACGACGTCCTGCTCCATCGGGTCTTTCCCTCACGGGCCCATATCCTCGAAACCGCCGAGTTGCACACCCTCCTGCGGGCTGACTGACGCCGGCCGCGCCCGCGACTTCAGCCCCACTTTGGTGGCCGGCACGGCGCGCTCACGCCACTCGCCGGTCAACGCTCGGCCGACGAGTTCCTCGTTGGTGTACGGCCGCACGTCGGCGGTGTAGCCCGGCCGAGCGGCCTGTCGCTCCTCGGGATGCGTGCGAGTCCGTCGTGGGCGGCTGGCAGGATCCTCGCCATGACAGACATTGATGATCTCCTCCGGCACGTGTCCGTGAAGGCGAGTGCGACCGAGGAACGGCTGCCTCCCACCGCGACGGCGGAAGAGGTGGCACAGGCGGAGAGCATCCTGGGGTTCGAGCTTCCTCCGCTGCTCGCACGGCTCTATCGCGAGGTGGCCAACGGCGGTTTCGGCCCGGACTACCGGCTCTTCCCGCTCCGGGGAGAAGGGCGTACCGCCGTAGGCGTCTATCACGAGGAACGCGCGACATCAGAGCGTGGCGAGAAGGCGTACTGGCCGGTGGATGTCCTGCCGATCCTGGACTGGGGATGCGGCATGTACGCCGCCGTGGACTGCCGGAGCCCTGAGGGCACCGTGCTGCTCTTCGAGCCGAACGGGATCGAGGACGACTGGCACGACGCGTGGTACGTCGACACCGAGAGTCTGGCCGGCTGGCTGGAGGCCTGGGTCGCGGGAACAGGCTGGTACGAGGAGGACGCCGACGAGGACAGTGAGATGCGGCGCTGGGAGGCGGCTCGGCGGCGGCTGTCAGAGAGCGATGTCATCGGCTACGTGGATATGGCGGGGGTGCGCCTGGATCGGTAACCCGAAGCCGAGAAGATGTTCGGTGGCGGCGGATCACACCTGCCAGGTAGGGCAGGGACCGACGTGACAAGGGCGGCGCGGTTCAGCGGCTCACTCCCGCCGGCCTTTCCGGCGGATCTTGATATGGCGCATGTCCGTCACCGCGACGTGGAGAACCTGATACGGGTGGCCATGCGCGTCCAACGCCGCCGTCGCCTTCCGGACGGCATCGTTCTCGCCGTCATCCGGGCCCGCAGGCACCTGGCAGCGGAAGGTGAAGGCCGAAAGACTCGAGTCGTGGGTGAAGGCTCCCGCCTCGGTGAAGGCGGCGCCACCCACGGCCAGGACGGCGGCGCGACCGGCGTCGTTCAGCCCGCCGAACTTGCCACGGATCATCACTCTGAACATGGGTGTTCCTTTCGTACGGCATAGCTGAGAACGCGTTCGCCGAGCAGGTCCTCGAAGGCGTCCAGGAGGTCCAGCACGGCCTCGGCGATCGCGTCGGGGTTCTCTCCCGCCGTGGTGCGCCTGCCGATCTCGGCGTAGACCAGCGAGTGGAGACAGCCGAGTTGCCAGGCCACCATGCGGGGCAGTGGGTCGTCCGGCGCGGTCCCGGTCTCCTCGGCGAGGGCGGCGGCGAGGGCGTCGGTCATCTGCTGGGCGAGATCGCCCAGCCGGGCGGTAAGCGTGGGGGCGGCCAGCATCATCTCGAGGACGCGGCCGAACCCGTCGGTCAACCCCAGCTTGCGGTCGCGTCGCCGCACCTCCGCACGCAGCCCGGTCAGCACCGCCCGCACGGCGGAGTCGCCGGACGGGCGTTGCCGCACGATGTCGGCGAGCCGCTGCGGGGAGGCCTGGTCCGGCGGCAGGACGAGGTCCTCCTTGGACGGGAAGTAGTTGTAGAGGGTGTTCACGGACACCTCCGCCGCAGCGGCGACCTCGGCGATCGTGACGCGCTCGAAGCCCCGCTGCACGAACAGGCCGATGGCCACATCGGAGATGCGCTGCCGCGTCTGCCGCTTCTTCCGTTCCCGCAGCCCTTCGGACATGGCCGAAAGTCTAACTCCACTCCAAATATGAAGTCGACTGCAATTTTAACATGGACTGTGTCCTTACCTCGGCCTTTCCTCCCCGTTCATCCGCGCCGGAGGCTTCCCCTTGGACGTTCCACCTCTCCGGTGCGCGGCGAGCACCGCAGGTCCCGCCTGCGACACGAAGATCACACAGTCCATCACCTGGCGCGATGAATCGAACACAGAGAGTAGCTTCGTTGTGAAGTCGATCTACGAAGACATCCCTAGGACAGACTGGGAGTTCAGTGTTGATGTCACAACGATCCGGATCCGCGCTCACCGCGCTGGCCTGCGCCCTGTTGACGCTGCTGGCCACATCGGGAACGCAGGTGGCGGCCAGTGCCGACACGCACGCCGCCACCACCGCGCGGCAGGCTGTCACCCGAGCCGCCGCGCCCTGTATCCGGCCAGGGCAGACGACCTACCCCGTGGACTACTACTGGAAGAACGCGTTCGGCATGAGGCTGGGCAGCGGGTCGGTCTCGGTCGACACCTCCCCGTCCCTGTGGGGCGGGCAGATCACACCGGGCGACACCTTCACCCTCACGCTGGCGCACCGCACGACCCAGTGGCCACTGCTGGTCAGGAGCTACACCACCACGTGGGACCTGTCGTCACTGCTGGCCAGCGCCGATGTCGTCGGCCAGTCGGGGACCGGCACCATCAGTGGCAACACTCTGTCGATCACCTCGCCGGGTACCAAGACCGACCCACCTGCGAAGGTCATCACCTTCCGGGTCAGGCAGGGCACCATCGGGAGCGGCATGACCATCCGGCCGACCGGGATCAGCAGCGTCATCGCCGCTCCGGGCCAGCTCGGAGGCAACACACCCGCCCCCCCGATCCAGATCGTCGGCGGGCAGTCCATCTCGCCCACCAGGGCCGCCGACGACACCGCCACCACCACCGTCACCCGGGGCACACCCGTCAGCGTGCCCGTCCTGGCCAACGACACCGCGACCGCACCGACGATCAGCAGCGTCACCAAGCCCGGCAACGGCACCGCGACGATCTCCGGTAGCAACGTGATCTACACACCCGCCGCGGGCTTCAGCGGCACCGACACCTTCACCTACACCATCACCACCGCCTGCGGAACCAGCACCGCCACGGTCACCGTCACCGTCATCTGCGACTACACACCGGTCAACCTGGTCAACGGCAGCTTCGAGACGCCACCCGTAGCCACGATCGACAGCTCCATCCCCGACGCCTCCACCAACCCGGGCGTCGGCTGGCACACCACCGCCACCGACAACAAGCTGGAGTTCTGGCGCAGCGGCCAGAGTGGAGGCGGAACCATCGCCGTCCCGGCAGCCGACGGCCAGCAGTTCGCCGAGCTCAACGCCACCCAGGCCTCCACTCTCTACCAGGATCTGCCCACCGTTCCGGGAACACCGATGACCTGGTCGCTGTATCACCGAGGCCGCCTCGGTACCGACGTGATGCAGGTGCTCATCGGCGCACCGGGCGCGACCGTGCCTCAAATCCCCACCGGAGCCTCCTCCCCGGACATCTCCGACGACAACACCGCCTGGGGCCACTACACCGGGGTGTACGTCGTACCTCCGGGACAGACCACCACACGATTCGCCTTCCAGTCGGTGTCGGCCACGGGTGGCAATCAGGGGATCGGCAACTTCCTGGACGGCGTGGTATTCGAAACGCCGACCTGTCCTGCGCGAAAGGCCGGCTGACCGCCGACGCGCATCCACAGTTCCCCGGTGCCGGCCGGACACCGCGGAGGACATCGTCGCGGAGACGTTCCTCACCGCGTTCCGCA
>NZ_JBEXUE010000136.1:0-21921 GCF_040614275.1 Streptosporangium sp. NPDC006013 | reverse complement strand
TCCAGGATCGCCCCCGCCGCGAGCAGGTCGGCATACGCGAAGGCCCGGGAGGTCCGGCCGCACCAGTGGGTGTCGGCGACCTCGCGGTCGTCCGGGGCGTGCGCGGGCTGCACGCCGGCGACCAGGCCGGGCCGGGCGAACCTGGCGAAGTCGGCCGTACGGACGAGTTGCGCGTGCTCGATGCGGCCCGGACAGCCGACGAGGTCGAAGGCGTCGAGCGCGATCGAGGAGGCGAGGTCGCCGATGGCGTGGACAGCGGGGTGCAAGCCGTGGCGGGCGGCGAGCGCCATCGTCGCGGCCAGCTCGTCCGGCGGCGTCTCCAGTCGGCCGCGGTCGCCGGTGCCCGGGTACGGGTCGTCGCAGTAGGCGGTGCGGGTGTTGAGCGAACCGTCGACGAAGATCTTGACTGGGCCGACCTCCAACATCCCGTGCGAGCCCGCCACCGGATCGCCGGTACGCAGCCCGCGGGCGATCGCCTCGTCGAGCCTGCTCCGCGGGACCGAGCAGGCCACCCGTACGGCGACCGCCTGCTCGCGGATCCGGCGCAGCCAGTCGGTGACGTTGTCGGCGAACTCGAAGTCCAGCACGCCGGTCACGCCGAGCTCGGCGGCGGCGGAGGTCGCCTCCGCCACCCATCTGTCCAGCAGCTCACGCGGGGGTGGCGGCAGCGCGGCCAGCGCGTCATAGCACTCCGCTTCGCGCAGCACCCCGGTCGGGTGGTCACCTCTGCCAATGAGGGCGAGCGCGGCGGCGCTGAGCCAGGCCGTGTGGAGGTCGTTACTGATCAGCACGACCGGGTGGGCTTCGGGGAGCAGCGATCGGTGCGGCTCGTCCGGCCAGAGGGCGTCGCGGAAGCCGTACCCCATGATCAGCTCGGACGCCGGCCCGGAGGCCGGTTCGGAGGCCGGCCGGATCAGCTCGGCGGCCTCCCGCGCCGAACGCGCGCCGCTGAGGTCGATTCGGCGGCGGGCCTGGGCCCACTGCACGGAGTGCACGTGCGCGTCCCACAGCCCGGGCAGTACGACCGCCCCTTCGAGGTCGACGTCCTCGACGCCTCCTGCCTTCACCTGACCGGCCGTCATGTCGCCGATCTCAGCGAGGCCGAGCGGCTCGTCGCGCACCGCGACCACCCGGCCCCCCGCGATCAGGATGTGCCGGAGCGGGCCGCCGAGCCCGACCCGTGCGTTGCGCAGCAGCAGGTCAGCCCGCTCCTCATGCATCGAGGAGGCAGTTGGGGAAGCCGTCGGGGGAACAGGAGGCGTCGAGGGTGCCGAGGGAGAGGACATGCGGGAGACGGTAGGCGGCACCCCCGCGATCACTCATCGTTGAGAACGGACATTCCCCCCCGGCACTCTTGTGCTCACCGACGAGAACTCGGCGCGCATGTGGAGAAGGCGGAGCTGGAGCCAGATGACGAGCCGCTCAGTGGGATCGGCGAGATCCGCCCCGAACAGCTCCTGCAGGCGGCGGATGCGGTAGCGCAGCGTGTTCTCGTGGATGGACAGCTCGGCCGCGGCCCTGGCGGCCTCGCCGAACGCGTCCAGGTAGGACAACAGGGTCGCGGCGTGCATGGTGGAGTGCGCGGCGTCGTACTCCAGGATCCGCCGGACCGGTTCCAGCAGCCGGTCGGCCACGGTGTCGTCCCTGTCGACGAGGTCGAGCAGGGCGATCCGGCTGCGGACCTGCTCGTCGGTGGCGACGCGCACGGCGTCGCCCGCGGTCTCGGCCAGCACGCGGACGACGCGGTCGGCGAGGCGGCGGGACTCCGGGACTTCCTCCAACCTGGCCGCGATGGGACCGATGCCGGCGTGCAGGTTGATCCCGGCGGCCTTGCGTACCGAGGCCGCGGTGTCCGTGGCGAACCGGACCAGCCGGGCCGGTGGCGTGCCCTCCGGCACGGGCACCAGGGCGTAGACCACCCTCCAGCCGGTGGTGCAGACGGCCTCGTGGTGCCACGCCTCGCACGCGAGGCTGACCAGGTCGACGACGGTCGTGACGGCGGCCCCGGCGGCCCCGGGTTCCGGGACCGGCCTAGCGGGGGCGAAGGCCATGATCGCCACGGAGGTGTCCGGGGGCAGGCCGAGCCGCGCAGCCGCGACGGACTCGGAGACGTCGCCGTCGAGCAGGGCGCGGAGCGTCTCCGCGCGCTGCCAGCGCCGCGGGTCGCCGGGGTTGCGCGAGCGCAGCATGTGCGGTGCCGCGATCCGGCCCGCGTCCCCGAGCAGCTGCATGGCCCCGGCGATGACGGGCGGCGTGCCGTCCAGCACCCAGATGAAGCCCAGGAGCTGGGCGCCCGCGCGTACCGCCGTGGACAGCCGCCGCATGTGCCCCGGGCCGAGGCTGGCGAAGCGTACCGGCCCGTCGGCGCGGAACACCCGGCTGTACTCGAGCCGGTTGGTCGGCCGCTGCGGCGTCTTGCGCCCGAGGATGCCCTGCTTGCGTATCTCGTCGATCTCCTGTCCGGGCACGTTGGAGTACGCGAGCACGTTGCCCTGGGCGTCCTCGACGCAGGTCGCGCCGCCGATCGTGGTGGCGATCGCGTTGGCCAGGGCGAACAGGTCCCCCATGCCGACGGAGGAGAACGTCGCGGTGGCCGCTCCCGGGCCGGAGATCGCGGCGGTCAGCAGGGCGTCGAGCTGGCGCCAGGGGATGCGCGCCGACGCCACGAGAAGCGCCACCCCCGCCTCGCGGGCGGCGTCGATGAGCTCGCCGAGTTCCGCGCCCCGGTCCTTGATGACGACCGCGTGGTAGTTCCTGGCCCCCGCCAGCCGTACGAGTTCGAGGGTCTCCGGGGCGGACGGCCGCGCGCCGACGGCGAGCAACACGCACGCGGGACGCTCGTCGAGCGGGTCGTCCGGGTCGTGTACCACGGGCTCGCCGATCGGCAGGTCGGCGTGGGGGACGTGGACGGCGGAGAGCACGTGCGAGCCGAGCATCTCCAGCACCTGTCGGAGCGGGGGGCGGTACGGGTGGGCCATGGTGCCGTCGGGAATCAGGTCGGTTTTCGACACAAGCACCCCTTACTCAATCTGGGGGTAAATACCTCTATTTAGAGCAGACCCTTATAAGGCATGACAATACCCACAAGCTGGCCTTGGCCCCCGCCACACAGGCCGTGCTGACCGCGCCCCCCCGGCCGGTCCCCGCACACGGGCGAGCCCGAGCACCCGTCGATCACCCGGCTCGGAGAGGCCGTCCTCCTCGATCCCGGGATGGAAGTCGTCTACGACTACACCGAGGCGCTCGGCCAGGACCCGCCCTCTCCTCGCGGGGGCCGCGCACGCCGCCGGGTGACCACGACACCCCCGTGGTCCGGCGCGCGCGGTCCGGCGCGCGCCACGTCAGGTGAGGACGGCGCGCATCGCGTGGGCAAGCGCCGGGTTGCGGTGGACGTCGTCGGTGTCCAGGGCGCGGATCACCCGCTCGACAATCTCCGCCGACTTGTCCTGGCCCAGCTTGGCCTTGCCCGCGATCCTCGCGGGAACCAGGCGGAAGCCCGTGACGCCGGGGGCGATCCGCCTGGCGTACCCGGCCACGTCGGCCAGCCGGTACGGCTCGGGCCGTGCGGACTCGAAGTGGTCCACGGTGGCCGAGAGCACCTCGTAGGTCTCCTCGGGGCCGAGCACGCGCGGCGTGCCGTGGAGGTGCACGGTGACGTGGTTCCAGGTCGGGACGTACGGCCCGGCCTCGTAGAACGAGGGCGAGATGTACCCGTGCGGGCCCTGGACCACCAGCACGACCGGCCGCTCCCCCAGCCCGTGGGCGGCGGGGTCCGTGCGGGCGAGATGCCCCACGACAGCGGGCCCGGGATTCTCCGGGTCGGGGATCACCGGAAGGTGCGTGACGACGGGCTCGCCCTCCGCCGAGACGGTCACGAGCGTCGCCCAGCCATGGCCGCGGATCAACCCGCACAGCGCCTCGGGGTCGTCCAGCGCGTAGATCTGCTGTTCCAACATGAGATGAAAAGAAACACCTGTTTCACTTACCGTGTCAGCGTGGAGGAGCCCAAGGCCCCGGCGGGAATCTTGGGGGTCCCGACAAAGACCTCGACGGAGCCCTCGTCGCACACTCTGGACATGCTGTCCTATGAGCGGTTCCCGACGTACCACGATCTGACCGCGTTGCTGAACACCTGGGCGAAAAGCTGGCCTGACCTGGTCGAACTAACCAGTATCGGCCGGTCCTGGGAGGGACGCGACATCTGGCTGCTCACACTCACCAACACGGCGACCGGGCCCGCGCGGGAGAAGCCGGGATTCCTCGTCGAGGCGAACATCCACGCCGCGGAGATCACCGGGTCGTTCGCCGCGCTCCACCTGGCCGACCGCGTGCTGACCGGTTACGGGAGCGACGAACGGATCACCCGGCTGCTCGACACCCGTGTGCTCTACATCGTGCCCCGGCTCAACCCCGACGGCGTGGAACACGTGCTCGACGAGGGGCGCTACATCCGGTCCAGCATCCGCCCGCACCCGCTGCAGACTCCGGAGCCCGGGTTGCAGTTGCGTGACATCGACGGGGACGGTCGGGTCCTGTTCATGCGCGTACCGGACCCCGACGGGCCGTGGAAGCCCCACCCCGACGAGCCGCGACTGCTCGTCCGCCGGGAGCCCGACGAGTACGGTGGCGACTACTACCGCATCTTCCAGGAGGGCGAGATCGTCGGCTACGACGGCGCGACCGTACGGCCGGCCGAGCCGCTGGAGGGGCTCGACCTGGGTCAGAACCTGCCGACCGACTGGGGTGCCGCCCCCGAGGTGCCCGTCCACGCCGGGCCGTTCCCCGGCTCGGAGCCGGAGATCCAGGCCATCATGCGGGCCGTGACCGACCGGCCGAACCTGACCGGTTTCGTCACCTGCCACACGTTCGGCGGCGTACACCTGCGTGCCCCGATGAACGCCGAGGACGGCATGCCGCATTTCGACCTACGAGCGTACGAGGAGTTCGGGGCGAAGGCGACCGAGCTGACCGGCTACACCGCGATGTCCTTTCATGATCTGAAATATCAGCCGATGTACTTCCGGGGCGGCCAGCTCGGCTGGTACTACAACCAGCTCGGCCTGTTCTCCTGGATCACCGAGTTCTGGAACCCGCTGAAGGCCGTCGGGATCAAGCCGTACCACCCCTCGATGTGGCTCGTGGAACATCCCGCCGAGGACGACCTGGCGCTCATCCGATGGAGCGACGAGGAGTTGGGCGGGCACGGCTTCGTCGACTGGTACCCCTTCGAGCACCCCCAGCTCGGCACCGTGGAGCTCGGCGGCTGGGACATGATCAACTACTGGTATAATCCCCCGTTCGACCGGATCGAGGAGGAAGTCGCACCCCACTCCGAGTGGGTGATCTACCTCGCGCTCAGCTCGCCCAGGGTGGAGGTGCGCTCCCTGACCACCGAGCAGGTCGCGCCCGGCGTCCACCGCGTACAGCTCGTGGTGCGCAACAGCGGCTGGCTGCCGACCAACGTCTCCGAGCGCGCCCTGCACCGGAAGGTGTCCGGGTCGCTGACCGCCGAGATCTCCCTGCCTCAGGGCGCCACGCTGCTCGCCGGGGAACCCGTCCGAGACCTCGGCCAGCTCGACGGGCGCGTCAGCGCCAGAAGCACGACCACCTGGTGGGGGCACAATCCCGGTACGCCGGACCTCGCCGCCGCCGACTGGCTGGTCTCCGCCCCGCCGGGCACGTCGGTGTTGGTCACCGCCCGCCACCCCCGCGCCGGCACGGCCCGGGCCGAGGTGGACCTCGGCTGATCCCCGCCCGGCTCCGGACAACCCGCCGCTGCGGACGTGACATCACTGGGCTCACGCCCCGGGTGCTCGTTCCGTCCAAGGTGGCGAAACCCTTCAAGCAGGAGGATCCTCACATGGTCGTTTCCATCGCCAACGTGGCCACCACCGCCGCCGCCCGATACGCGAAACAGCTCGCCTCCCACCTCGGACGCAAAGCCGAGGTGGAGAACCTGCCGGACGGCGGTTACCGCCTTGTGCTCCAGGCCGGAGAAGGCGTGCTGACCCCCGAGGCCGACCGGCTCGTCATGCGAGCGGACGCGGCCGACGCCGCGTCACTGGAAGTCGTCAAGGACAAGCTCGGCCGACATCTCGAACACTTCGGCCGACGCAACGAGCTGACGGTGACCTGGCAGAACCAGTGATCCGCTCGAGAACGTGACGAGGCTCCTCCGCCCCCTGGCGGGAGCGGAGGAGCCGTCACACCTGACTCCGGCCCACTCCGCACTGGAGTCCGCTGCGGCGACGAGGGCTCCGCCAACCGGCGGGGCCCCCGTCGGGGTCAGAAGCCCTGGGCCAGGCGGTAGTAGGCCTGGTTCCAGCGGATCTCCTTGGCGAACTGGCGGGGGGTGGTGTCGGCGTCGATGACCAGCAGCTCGACGCCGAGCATGTCGGCGAGGTCGGTGAGCTCCTCACCGGTCAGCGCGGACGACAGGACCGTGTGGTGCGGTCCTCCGGCGGTCAGCCACGCCTCGGCGGAGGTGCTCAGGTTCGGGCGGGGCCGCCACACCGCGCGGGCGACGGGCAGGTTGGGCAACGGCTCGGCCGGGGTGACCACGTCGATCTCGTTGGCCACCAGCCGGAAGCGCTCCCCCATGTCCGACAGACCGATCACCACCGCCGGTCCGGGTTCGGCGTCGAAGACCAGCCGGACGGGGTCCTCGCGCCCGCCGATGCCCAGCGGGTGGATCTCGCACGAGGGCACCCCGGCGGCGATCGTCGGGCAGACCTCCAGCATGTGCGCGCCCAGGATGACCTCCTGGCCCGGGGCCAGGTGGTAGGTGTAGTCCTCCATGAAGGAGGTGCCGCCGGCAAGGCCGGTCGCCATCGTCTTCAGGGTGCGCAACAGCACCGAGGTCTTCCAGTCGCCCTCCCCGCCGAAGCCGTAGCCGTCGCCCATCAGCCGCTGCACCGCCAGCCCCGGCAACTGCCGCAGGCCCCCGAGGTCCTCGAAGTTGGTGGTGAACGCGCCGAAGCCCCCCTCGGTGAGGAAGTGGCGCAGGCCCAGCTCGATGCGGGCGGCATACCGCAGGGACTCGTGGCGCTCGCCCCCGGCCCGCAGCTCGGGGGCGACCTTGTAGGTGTCCTCGTACTCGGCGACCAGGGTGTCCACCTCGGAGTCCGCCACCGCGTCGACCACGGCGACCAGGTCGTTGACGCCGTAGGTGTTGACCGAGACGCCGAAGCGCAGCTGCGCCTCCACCTTGTCGCCTTCGGTGACCGCCACGTCGCGCATGTTGTCGCCGAAGCGGGCCAGCCGCAGCGAGCCGACCTCCGCGCGCCCGGCCGCGGCCCGCGCCCACGCGCCGATGCGCGCGGCCACCGCCGGGTCGCTCACGTGCCCGGCGACGGTCTTGCGCGCCACTCCCAGCCGGGACTGGATGTAGCCGAACTCGCGGTCGCCGTGGGCCGCCTGGTTGAGGTTCATGAAGTCCATGTCGATGGAGCTCCACGGCAGCGCCACGTTGGCCTGGGTGTGCAGGTGCAGCAGCGGCGTGCGCAGCGCGTCCAGCCCGGCGATCCACATCTTGGCCGGGGAGAAGGTGTGCATCCAGGCGATCACCCCGATGCAGGCGTCCGAGGCGTTCGCCTCCAGGCAGACCCTGCGGATCGACGCGGCGTCGGTGAGCACCGGCTTCCACACCAGCCGGAACGCCAGCGACTCGCCGAGTCGCTCGGCGATCCGCCGGGACTGCCCGGCCACCTGGGCCAGCGTCTCCTCTCCGTACAGGCCCTGGCTTCCGGTGAGGAACCAGATCTCACGCTCGTGGAGGATCAACGCGGACTCCTTTGCCCGTAGACGTTCTGGTAGCGGTCGTACAAACTGTCGACGGCGGGTCGCGGGATCGGCAGCGGGTCGCCCAGCTGGCGGGCCACGTGCACGGTGCGCGCGACGTCCTCGCACATCACCGCGGCCTTGACCGCGGCGCGGGCGTCCGCGCCGATGGTGAAGACGCCGTGGTTGCGCATCAGGATCGCCGGGGAGCGGTGTCCCTCCAGGGTGGCGACGATTCCCTTGCCGATGTCGTCCCCGCCGATCAGCGCGAACGGCCCCACCGGGATCTCCCCGCCGAACTCGTCCGCCATGGCCGTCAGCACGCACGGGATCGCCTCGCCCCGCGCCGCCCAGGCGGAGGCGTACGTGGAGTGGGTGTGCACCACCCCGCCGACCTGCGGCATCGCCCGGTAGACGTACGCGTGCGCGGCGGTGTCGCTGGACGGCGACAGCTCGCCCCCGACCGGCTCCCCGTCCAGGTCGCAGACCACCATCGACTCCGGGCTCAGCTCGTCGTACGAGACCCCGGACGGCTTGATGACAAACAGGTCCTCGCCCGGCACCCGCCCCGAGATGTTGCCCGCGGTCCAGGCGACGAGGTTGTAGCGGACCAGCTCGTCGTGGAGCCGGCAGACCGTCTCGCGCAGCTTCCTGACGACGGCGCTCATCCGGCTCCCCCGGTCGTGTGGTCCTCTCGCTGGGTCACGCGTCCTCCTTCTTCTCTGATGTGCTCGCCTCGTTACGCAGGGCCCGCAGGCCGTGCAGCATCTCCCCGTCGGCGAAGTGGTCGTGCAGGCGGCGGTAGTCGGCGTACAGCCGGTCGTAGGCGTCGGCGCGCCCCGCGTCGGGCAGGTGGACGGCCTCGGCGCGCCTGCCCATCGCGGCCGAGGCCGCGGTGATGTCCGGGTAGGCCCCGGCGGCGACCGCGGCGTGGATGGCCGACCCCAGGGCGCATCCCTGCTCCGAGCCGATCACCGAGATCGGGCGGCGCAGCACGTCGGCGTAGACCTGCATCAGGAACCGGTTCTTGATCAGACCGCCCGCGGCGACGAACTCGGTCACCGGCACCCCGGAGTCCTCGAAGGTCTCCACGATCACGCGGGCGCCGAACGCGGTGGCCTCGATCAGCGCCCGGTAGGTGTCCTCGGGTCTCGTCGCGAGGGTCTGGCCGACGAGTACGGCCGAGAGGTCGTGGTCGACCAGCACCGAGCGGTTGCCGTTGTGCCAGTCGAGTGCCACCAGGCCGTGCTGCCCGACGCTCTGCGCGGCGGCGAGTTCGGTGAGGTACTCGTGCGCGGTGAGCCCGCGCCGTTCGGCCTCCCGCTCGTAGGAGCCGGGCACCGAGGTCTCCACGAACCAGCCGAAGATGTCGCCGACACCCGACTGGCCCGCCTCGTATCCCCACAGTCCCGGCACGATCCCGTCGCGCACCACACCGCACATGCCGGGCACCTCCGCCAGCGTGTCGGACGGCATGATGTGGCAGGTGGAGGTGCCCATGATGGCGACCATCTGACCGGGCCGCACGGCGTCGGCGGCGGCGGCCGTGACGTGGGCGTCCACGTTGCCGACCGAGATCGCCACCCCCTCGGGCAGCCCGGTCCAGGCCGCGGCGCGGGCGTCCAGCCGGCCCGCGAGACCGCCGAGGGGCGACAGTTCCTGACCGAGCTTGGCGGTGAAACCGGCGAAGGCCGGGTTGAGCTCGGCCAGGAACTCCGCCGAGGGGTAGCCGTCGCCGGTGTGGATGGCCTTGTACCCGGCGGTGCACACGTTGCGGGTCTCCACGCCGGTGAGCTGCCAGACGATCCAGTCGGCGGCCTCGATCCAGCGCTCGGCGCGGCCGTAGACCTCCGGGTCCTCCTCCAGTACCTGCAGGCCCTTGGCGAACGCCCACTCCGCGGAGATCTTCCCGCCGTAGCGGGGCAGCCACGCCTCCTTCCTGCGCGCGGCGACGGCGTTGATCCGGTCGGCGTGCGGCTGCGCGGCGTGGTGCTTCCACAGCTTCGGCCACGCGTGCGGTCGCTCCGCGAGCCCGTCGACCTCGCAGAGCGGGGTGCCGTCCGCGGTGGCGGGCAGTACGGTACAGGCGGTGAAGTCGGTGCCCAGGCCGATGACCCGTGACGGGGAGATCCCGGCCGCCGCCACCGCCCCGGGCACCGCCACGCGCAGCACCTGCCGCCAGTCCTCGGGCGACTGCAACGCCCAGTCGGGGCCCAGCCGCACGGCACTGCCGGGCAGCCGTTCCTCGATCACCCGGTGTGCGTACTCGTGCACGGCCGTGCCGACCTCGGCACCGTCGCTCACCCGCACCACCACGGCGCGGCCGGACAGCGTGCCGAAGTCGACACCGACCACGTAGCGGTCATTGTTAGCGTTCACACAATCTCCAGGACCTCGACGGGGAAGGGCTCCCGCGCGGGAGCCGGGGGGTTCAGGTGCGCCGCGCCGCACCGAGGCGTTGCAGCAGGATGAAGGCGAAGAGCAGCAGGCCGATGAAGATCTTGGTCCACCAGGAGCTGAGGGTCCCCTCGAAGCTGATGATCGTCTGGATCAGCCCGAGGACGAGCACGCCGAGCACGGTGCCGAGCAGGTAGCCGTACCCCCCGGTCAGCAGCGTGCCGCCGATCACGACCGCGGCGATCGCGTCCAGCTCCATGCCGACCGCGTGCAGCCCGTAGCCCGACAGCATGTAGAAGGAGAGCAGCACGCCGCCCAGCGCGGAGCAGAATCCGCTGATCGTGTAGACCGCGATCTTCGTCCTGGCCACCGGCAGGCCCATGAGCAGCGCCGACTGCTCGCTGCCGCCGGTCGCGTAGACGTTGCGGCCCAGCCGGGTGTAGTGCAGCACGTACGCCCCGGCGAGGATCACCACGACGGCGACGAGCACGCTCGGCGAGACGAACGCGCCGCCCGGCAGGTCGATCCTGGCCTGGGCGAGGCCGGTGTACGTCGGGTCGGTGATCGAGATCGAGTCGGTGCCGATGGTGTAGCAGAGCCCCCTGGCCAGGAACATGCCGGCCAGCGTCACGATGAAGGGCTGGATGTCGAAGTAGTGGATCACGCAGCCCATGGCGAGGCCGAGCACCGCGCCGACCGCCAGCACCAGCGGGATCACCAGCGCGGGCGGCCAGCCCCCGTTCGTCACCAGGCTTGCCGAGATCATCGTGGCGAGCGCGACCACCGCCCCCACCGACAGGTCGATGCCGCCGGTGAGGATCACGAACGTCATGCCGACCGCCACGACCAGCAGGAACGCGTTGTCGATGAAGACGTTGAGCACCACCTGCCCGGACGCGAAGCCCTGGTAGCGGATACCGCCGGCCACGAACATCGCGAGGAACAGCCCGCCGGTCACCAGGACCGGCAGGTACTTGCGGGGGATCCCCCGGTTCGACGAGAGCACGCCCAGGCTGGTCATCAGGCTGGTCATACGGTGACCCTCACCTTCGTGTCGGCGCCGGTGGACGTGGGTGGGGCGCCACGTCCTCGGCGGTGGAACACCTTCTCCCTGAAGGTCGGTGACTGCAGCAGGCAGACCAGGGTGACGACGAGCGCCTTGAAGAGCAGTGTCGTCTCCGGCGGCACGCCGATCGAGTAGATCGTGGTGGTCAGCGTCTGGATGATGAGCGCGCCGAGCACGGTGCCGCCGAGCGAGAACCGGCCGCCCGCGAGCGAGGTGCCGCCGATCACGACCGCGAGGATCGCGTCGAGTTCGATCCAGAGCCCGGCGTTGTTGCCGTCGGCGCTGGACACGTTGGAGCTGATCATCAGCCCCGCGATGCCGGCGCACAGGCCGCAGAACGCGTAGACCACGATGATCAGGCCCCGGGAGCGGATGCCCGCCAGGCGGCTGGCCTCGGCGTTCCCGCCGACCGACTCGATGAGCAGGCCGAGGGCGAGGCGCCGGGTGAGGAAGGCGGTCACCGCGAGCACGACCAGCACGAGCAGGATGCAGAAGGGCACGGTGAGCCAGTAGCCGCCGCCCACCAGCTTGTACGGCACGCTGTTGACGGTGATGATCTGGCCGTCGGTGACCAGCTGGGCCAGCCCCCGCCCGGCGACCATCAGGATCAGCGTCGCGATGATCGGCTGGATGCCGATCCCGGCGACCAGGAACCCGTTCCACACCCCCAGCACCAGGGAGAGCACCAGCGCCAGGCCGATCGCCGCGAGGACGCCGCCCACCGCGTTCTGGTCGTCCAGCTCGCTGATCCGCAGGCAGGCGAGCGCCCCGGAGATGGCCACCATCGATCCCACGGACAGGTCGATGCCGCCGGTGGCGATGACGAGTGTCATGCCGACCGCCACCAGGATCAGCGGCGCGCCGAAGCGGATGATGTCGATGAGGCTGCCGTAGAGGTGACCGTCCTTCATCTGCACCGACAGGAAGCCGTCGGTGAACGCGACGTTGGTCGCCAGCAGCAGGACGAGAACGAGCACCGGCCACAGCAGGCGGTGCCTGGCAAGACGGTTCATGGGCGGGCTCCGCTGGCGATCGTCTCCATGAGGACGTCGACCGTGAGGTCGTCGTCGTTGGGCAGCTGCGCCACCAGGTGCCGGTCGCGCAGCACGCCGACCCGGTGGCTGAGACGGAGCACCTCCTCCAGCTCGGCGGAGATGAACAGCACGGCCATGCCCCCGTCGGCCAGGGAGACGACCAGGCGCTGGATCTCGGCCTTGGCCCCGACGTCGATGCCGCGGGTCGGCTCGTCCAGGATGAGCAGCCGCGGCTCGACGATGAGCCAGCGGGCCAGCAGCACCTTCTGCTGGTTGCCGCCGCTGAGGTTGCGCACGAGCTGCTCGGGATTGGGAGGGTTGATCCGCAGCGCGCCGATGTACTTCTCCACCAGCTCATCCTGGCGGCGGCGCGGTATGGGCCTGGCCCAGCCGCGCGCCGCCGCCAGGGCCAGCACGATGTTCTCCCGTACGGTGAGGTCGGCGATCAGGCCCTCGGTCCGCCGGTTCTCCGGGCAGAAGGCGACTCCCCTGGCGGTCGCGGCGCGCGGGGTGCGCAGCGAGACCGGCGTACCGTCGATCGCCACCTCCCCGGTTCCCGCGTGGTCCGCGCCGAAGAGCAGGCGGGCGATCTCGGTGCGGCCGGAGCCGAGCAGCCCGGCCAGGCCCACCACCTCGCCCTGGTGGATGGAGAGCGTGAACGGCTGCACGGCCCCCGCCCTGCCGAGCTCCCTCGCCTCGATGACCACGTCGCCGGTCCGCGCCAGGTCCTTGGGCTTCTCGTCGAGCCGTTCCAGGTCGGCGAGCTCATTGCCGATCATCTTGCCGACCAGCTCGACCTGGCTCAGCTCGGCGGTGAGGTACTCGCCGACCAGCCGGCCGTTGCGCAGGATCGTCATCCGGTCGGCGATCTCGTAGACCTGGTCGAGGAAGTGCGAGACGAACATGATGGCGATCCCCTCGTCCTTGAGCCGCCGCATCACCTCGAACAGCTGCGCGACCTCCCCCGCGTCCAGGCTGGAGGTCGGCTCGTCGAGGATGAGCACGTTCGCGGAGATGTCGACGGCCCGCGCGATCGCCACCATCTGCTGCACGGCCGGCGAGTACGAGGACAGCGGCGCCGAGACGTCCAGGTCGAGGTCGAACCTGGCGAGCAGCTCGGCCGCGCGCCGGCGCGTCTCCCCCCACCGGATGCGGCCGAAGCGGCGCGGCTCGCGCCCGATGAAGATGTTCTCGGCCACCGAGAGGTTCGCGCAGAGGTTGAGCTCCTGGTAGACCGTGCTGATCCCGGCCCGCTGCGCCGCCAGGGGCCCGGCGAAGGCGACCGGCGCGCCGGCCAGCTCGATCTCGCCCGCGTCGACGTCGTACACGCCGGTGAGCACCTTGATGAGCGTCGACTTCCCCGCGCCGTTCTCTCCCATCAGCGCGTGCACCTCCCCCGGCAGGAGTCTGAAGTCCACGCCGGTCAGCGCCTTGACGCCGGGAAACTCCTTGCTGATCCCGATCATCCGCAGGATCGGGTCGGGTGCGGCCATGCGACTCCCTTTCCTCCCAGGAGACGGGCCGCCCGCGAGGCGGCCCGCCGGGTCAGTTGCGGCGGGTGGGCGGCGCCGTTCCGGCCCGCTCCCGCGTGAGGATCGTCTTCGTACGGGCCGGCATCCGCCGTCCCGCCGCGACCTGCTCGACCGGGTCCGCCGGCCGGGCGTCCGGTGTCGGTGGGGTTCGCTGGGACTCGCCTGGCCGTTAACGCTAACATCAACGGGCGGGCTTGTTCGCGTCACGCGTGGACCGGCGCGGTGCTGGCCCTGGCCACGAACCTCGGCGGAACGACGTGCCGCTCGTGGGACCATTCCGCGCCCGCCTCCATCTGCCTGAGCAGCAGTTCGATGCTCCATCTCCCGACCGCCCCGAAGTCCTGCCTGACCGTGGTGAGCGGCGGGGTGAAGAACTCCGACTCCGGGATGTCGTCGAACCCCACGATGCTGATCTGCTCGGGCACCCGCACTCCCAGCTCGGCGAAGGCCCGCAGCGCACCGAGCGCCATCTGGTCGTTGGCGACGAACACCGCGGTGACACCCGGCACCGCCGCCAGGCGCAGACCCGCCTGGTAGCCGGAGCGCGGGCTCCAGTCACCGGGCAGCGGTTCGGGGATCGGACGGCCCGCGGAGACCAGCACGTCACGCCAGCCCTCGATCCGTCCCTCGACCTCCAGCCAGTCCGGCGGGCCGCCGATGTGCCAGACGGTCTCGTGGCCGAGGTCGAGCAGGTGCCTGGTGGCCAGCCGGGCACCGTGGACCTGGTCGACGCTGACCACCGACACGTCGCCGGAGTGGCCGCCCTCGACGGCCACCACGGGGATGTCGGTGGGCACGTCGGCCAGCGCGGGGGCGGCCGAGCGCTGCGGTGCGACCACCACGATGCCGTCGACGCCCTGCTCGGCCAGGTAGCCGAGCGCGTCGCGCACCCCGGCGGTGTCGATGGTCTTGAGGCTGACCATGCTGACGAAGTAACCCGCCGACCTGGCGGCCTGCTCGATGCCGTACACGGTGCTCGCCGGTCCGTACAGGGTCGTGTCGAAGCTGACCACGCCGAGGGTGCGGGTATGCCTGGTGACCAGGGCGCGAGCCACCATGTTGCGCCGGTAGCCGAGCTCGTGGATCGCCGCCAGCACCCGGGCGCGGGTCTCGGCACGGACGTTGGGGTGATCGTTGAGCACGCGCGAGACCGTCTGGTGCGACACGCCGGCCTTCGTGGCGACATCCGCCATCACCGGCGGGCGACGCTCGTGGCTCGGGCTCACGGTCGGCTCCTTCTGGTGGCTTGGCACAGACTGTGAGCGCTAACAACACCTCGCGTCAAGCACCCGCCACATTGCAGTCTGGTTACACGGGAACCATTCGTTAACGCCTACTTGACGGCACCGTCATCACGCCCTTAACTGTCCCATACCCCGTTGTTAACGCTCACATCTCCTCCGGGAAGGTCTTCATGACGCGAGGACTCCTGACCGCCCGGGGGTTGACAGCCGGCCGACTCCGGCATTTCATGTCTCGTCACACAGCCGGCCGGATCTCCGCGGAGTCCCGCGCCGTCGTTGTGAACGCTCACAAAATGCTCACGGAATTGCCCACGGACCTGTTCATGGACCTGCTCATGGACGGTGCAGCGAGCCGGGTCACGGCCCGCTCCCGCATCGCCGCGGGCACGGCCCCGAAGGAACGCGCCCCGGTGGCGGCCCGCGCCGCCCGCTCCCGGGACGCGCCGCCTCCCACCTCTCCCGCGGCCCTCCCCCGGCCAGGACCCCGGACCCCCACACTGGAGGTATTCGATGAAGTTCGCGAAGCTGGTCACCTTCTCGGTGAGCCTGGCTCTCGCCATGGGAGTGACGGCCTGTGGCTCAAGCGTCAAGACCGTCGACCAGGGCGCGTCGGAGGCCGCCTCCGCGGCGCCCGCCGACACCCTGGTCGGCGTCACGATGCCGACCAAGTCCTCCGAGCGCTGGATCCACGACGGTGACAACGTCAAGAGCGCCCTGGAGAAGCTGGGCTACCAGGTCGACCTGCAGTACGCGGAGAACGACATCCCCACGCAGGTCAACCAGATCGAGAACCAGATCACCAAGGGCGCCAAGCTGCTGATCATCGCCTCGATCGACGGCACCGCCATCACCACGCAGCTCCAGCAGGCGGCCGACAAGAAGATCCCGGTGATCGCCTACGACCGGCTCATCCGCAACTCGCCGAACGTCGACTACTACGCCACCTTCGACAACTTCAAGGTGGGCGTGCAGCAGGCGACCTCGCTCCTGGTCGGCCTGAAGCTGAAGAAGGAGGACGGCTCCGACGGCGACGCCAAGGGCCCGTTCAACATCGAGATCTTCGCCGGCTCGCCGGACGACAACAACGCCACCTTCTTCTACAACGGCGCGATGGAGACCCTGAAGCCGTACATCGACTCCGGCACCCTGGTCGTCAAGAGCGGCCAGACCGACTTCAAGACCGTCGCGATCCTGCGCTGGGACCCGGCCACCGCGCAGAAGCGGATGGAGGACCTGATCACCAAGTCCTACTCCGGCGACACCTTGGTCGACGGCGTGCTCTCCCCGTACGACGGTCTGTCCATCGGCATCCTGTCGGCGCTGAAGAGCAGCGGCTACGGCACCGCCGGCCAGCCGTACCCGATCGTGACCGGCCAGGACGGCGAGGTCGCCTCGGTCAAGTCGATCATCGCGGGTGAGCAGTACGCGACGATCTACAAGGACACCCGCGAGCTGGCCGCCGTCACCGTCGAGATGGCCGACGCGGTGCTCAAGGGCGGCAAGCCCGAGGTGAACAACACCGAGGACTACGACAACGGCAACAAGGTCGTCCCGTCCAACCTGCTGGAGCCCGTGATCGTCTACAAGGACAACTACAAGAAGGTCCTCGTCGACTCCGGCTACTACACCGAAGACCAGCTCAAGTAGGAGCACCGGCGCCACCCCCGCGAGCGTCCGCGGGGGTGGCGGGGCTCCCCGAGGACGCCGAGGAGGCGGGCGGCATGACCGACGACATACTCCGGATGCGCGGGATCACCAAGACGTTCCCGGGCGTCAAAGCCCTGCAGGACGTCAACCTGGCGGTACGCAGGGGCGAGATACACGCGATCTGCGGGGAGAACGGCGCCGGGAAGTCGACGCTGATGAAGGTCCTGTCCGGCGTGTACCCGCACGGTTCGTACGACGGCGAGATCTTCTTCGACGGCGAGCCGTGCCGCTTCTCCGACATCAGGGACAGCGAGAAGCACGGCATCGTGATCATTCATCAGGAGCTGGCGCTCAGCCCGTACCTGTCGATCGCCGAGAACATCTTCCTCGGCAACGAGCGGACCAGCCGCGGCCTGATCGACTGGAACCGGACCAACGCCGAGGCCGCCGAGCTGCTGGAGCGGGTCGGGCTGCGCGAGAACCCGGTGACGCGCTCGATGGACATCGGGGTCGGCAAGCAGCAGCTGGTGGAGATCGCCAAAGCGCTGTCCAAGCAGGTCAGACTGCTCATCCTCGACGAGCCGACCGCCTCGCTCAACGACGAGGACTCGGCGCACCTGCTCGACCTGCTGCGCGGGCTGCGCGAGGAGGGCATCACCTCGGTGATCATCTCGCACAAGCTGAACGAGATCCAGGCCATCGCCGACTCCACCACGATCCTGCGTGACGGCCGGACGATCGAGACCCTGGACATGCGGGGCGACCAGGTCACCGAGGAGCGCATCATCGCCGGCATGGTGGGCCGCGACCTCGAACACCGCTTCCCGCCGCACGAGCCGAAGATCGGTGAGGAGGCGCTGCGGATCGAGGACTGGACGGTGCACAGCCCCAGCCAGCACGACCGCGTCGTCGTCTCCGGCGCCAACCTGACGCTGCGCCGCGGCGAGATCGTCGGCCTGGCCGGCCTGATGGGCGCCGGCCGCACCGAGCTGGCGATGAGCGTGTTCGGCCGGAGTTACGGGGTCGGCATCTCCGGCCGCGTCTACAAGAACGGCGGGGAGATCCAGCTCCGCACGGTCGGCGAGGCGATCGGCCACGGGCTCGCGTACGCCACCGAGGACCGCAAGCGGTACGGCCTCAACCTGATCGACGACATCAAGCGGAACGTGTCGGCCGCCGCGCTGGGGAAGCTGGCCAGGCGCGGCTGGGTCGACGACAACAAGGAGTACCAGGTCGCCGACGGCTTCCGGGAGAGCATGAACATCAAGGCTCCCAGCGTGCTGTCGGTCACCGGGAAGCTCAGCGGCGGCAACCAGCAGAAGGTGGTGCTGTCGAAGTGGATCTTCACCGACGCCGACGTGCTGATCCTCGACGAGCCCACCCGCGGCATCGACGTGGGTGCCAAGTACGAGATCTACTCGATCATCAACCGGCTCGCCGACCAGGGCAAGGCCATCCTGGTCATCTCCTCGGAGCTCCCCGAGCTGCTCGGCGTCTGCGACCGTGTCTACGCCATGTCCGCCGGTCGCATCACCGGTGAGGTCCCCCGGGCCGAGGCCACCCCGGAACGGCTCATGCAGCTCATGACCAAGGAAAAGGAGTAAGGGCACGATGGAGGTCCCGACCCGTGAGACAGCGCCACCGAGCGGCGGCCTTCCGGTGGTCCCCGCGAAGACGCCCGCCGGCCGCCTCTCCGTCAACCTTCGGCAGAGCGGCATCTACATCGCCTTCGCGCTGATCATCGTGCTGTTCTCCATCCTGACCGGCGGAGAGCTGCTCAGCCCGCAGAACATCTCCAACATCATGGTGCAGAACTCCTACGTTCTGATCCTGGCCATCGGCATGATCCTGATCATCATCGCCGGTCACATCGACCTCTCCGTGGGCTCGGTGGTGGGACTCACCGGCGCGATCGCGGCGGTGCTGATGGTCGACATGGACGTGGCCTGGCCGCTGGCGATCCTGATCACGCTGGTCGCGGGTGCGCTGATCGGGGCCTGGCAGGGCTACTGGATCGCCTACTTCGGCATACCGGCGTTCATCGTGACCCTGGCCGGAATGCTGGTCTTCAGGGCGCTGACCCTGACCGTGCTCGGCAACCAGGGCATCGGCCCCTTCCCCGACGAGGTGCGGACCCTCGCCAACGGCTTCGTGCCCGGTTTCTTCGGCAACGTCCCCCTCGGCCTGCTCGGCGGCGCCGACCTGCTGACGCTGCTCGTCGGCCTGGCCGCGGTGGCCGGGATCGCCGGCACCCAGTGGCGGGCTCGCCAGGCACGGCTGGGCTACCGGCAAAAGGTCGACGCGCTGCCCCTGTTCCTGCTGAAGATCGCCGCCGCCGCCGCGGTGGTGATGGTGGTCATCGTGCAGCTCGCCAGGTTCAAGAACCTGCCCTGGGTGCTGGTGCTGCTGGCGATCCTGGTGCTGGGCTACACGCTGCTGACCAACCGCGCGGTCTTCGGCCGCCACATCTACGCCATCGGCGGCAACCTGAACGCCGCGAGCCTGTCCGGCATCAAGGTGAAGTCCGTCACGTTCTGGATCTTCGTCAACATGGGGGTGCTCGCCGCGCTCGCCGGGATCATCTTCGCCGGGCGGCTGAACCAGGCCGGCCCGACGGCGGGCAACGGCTTCGAGCTGGACGCCATCGCGGCCGCCTTCATCGGCGGCGCCGCGGTCCAGGGCGGGGTGGGCAAGGTGGTCGGCGCCCTCACCGGCGGCCTCATCATGGCCGTGATCAACAACGGCATGTCCCTGATCGGCGCGCCCAGCGAGCGGGTCATGCTCTTCAAGGGCCTGGTCCTGCTCGCCGCCGTGGCCCTGGACGTCTGGACCAAGCGCCGGGCCGGCTCGGCCCGCTGACCCCGCTCCCCTCACGCGCCCGCGTCCGTCGCGCGGGACGGCGAGCTGCCCGGTGGCTCCCGGGTGTGGACCCCCTTACCTGAGGGTAAGCGAGGATTCTCACCGGCTGGAGGGGACACGGATGGCGATCGATTCGATAGGCGTGTGGATCGCGGTCGTCGTTCTGGTGATGGCGCTGCTCGTCCTCGACTTCATGGTGGCGGCGCGCCGGCCGCACGCCGTGGGCATGCGCGAGGCCACCGCCTGGAGCGTCTTCTACATCGGCGTGGCCATCGCCTTCGGCCTGGTCCTGTGGTGGCTGGCCGGGTCGGCGCTCGCGGCCGAGTACTTCGCCGGGTGGCTGGTGGAGAAGAGCCTCTCCGTCGACAACCTCTTCGTCTTCGTCATCATCATGGCGCGCTTCTCCGTGCCCCCGGAGAACCAGCAGAAGGTGCTGCTCTTCGGGATCGCCACCGCCCTCGTGCTGCGCGCCGTCCTCATCGCGATCGGCGCGGCGGCCATCAGCCTCTTCTCCTTCACATTCCTGCTCTTCGGCCTGCTGCTGATCTGGACGGCGATCCAGCTGGTCCGGCACCGGAACGAGGAGCCCGACATCGAGAGCAACCCCCTGATCCGCTTCGTCTCGAAGGCGCTCCCGGTCACCGAGAACCTGCATGACGGCAAGCTCGTCGTCCGCGAGGACGGAAGGCGGATGGTCACCCCGCTGTTCGTGGTCTTCCTCGCCATCGGAAGCACCGACCTGCTGTTCGCCCTCGACTCCATTCCGGCGGTCTTCGGCGTCACCACGCACCCGCTCATCGTCTTCGCCGCCAACGCCTTCGCGCTGCTGGGGCTGCGCGCCCTGTACTTCCTGATCGAGGGCCTGCTGGAGCGTCTGGTCTACCTGTCGATCGGCCTGGCGGTCATCCTCGGCTTCATCGGCCTGAAGCTCATCCTGGCCTTCCTGCACGAGGACGTCTCCACGTCCTTCCCCGAGATCCCGACCCCGCTCTCGCTGGTAGTGATCTTCCTGGTGCTGCTGGTCACCGTCGTCTTCAGCCTGCGCAGGGTGCGCGCCCACCCCGAGGAGCGCGCGCGGGCGGGCACCCTGCACCGGATGCGCCGCAAGGACAGGGACGGTGGCCAGGGCGAGGGGAGACAGGGGCAGGACGACCGCTGAGGCCCCGGCGGGAACACCCGGACGAACGTGCCGGGGGGAGCGCCGAAAGCTCAGGCCAGGCAGCGCAGGGCGGCCCTGAGCCTGCGGTCGAGGGGATGGTCGACGGGGTCGTCCGGCAGGCGGCCGACGGTCGCCGCCACGAACGCCGGGGGCCCCAGTTGCTCGCTCATGTCGTAGGCGTGCACCCAGATCCCGTCGGCGGTCAGCTCGACCTGGACCTTCGACCCCTGCTCCGCGAGCGCGAACGCGCCCACCCTCGCCCGCCACCAGACCCGCTCGTCCTCCTCGTCCTCCGCGACGGGCGCGCCGACGTCGTCGGCGTGGGTGGCGTACTCCGAGTCGTAGTGGAAGGTCTGCAACCCCACCGGGTACGGTCCCGCGAGGGTCGGCAGCAAGGCGTCGCGGCCGAGCCCGCGCATCCGCTCGCGCGTCTCCCCGTTCTCGCGCCGCCACTCCTGGAGCACCTCCTCGACCGGAACGTCACGGCGGCGCTCCACGCACCAGGCGTTGAAGGCGTTGAAACCGCCCTCCACGCCCTCGCTCCTGAGCATCGCGACGAACCCGTCGATGTCGTCGTCCAGACAGGCGTGGTTGTACAGCTCCTCCCCCGCCAGGTGCCCGAGCACGTCGCGGACCGACCAGCCCCCCGCCCGCGAGGGACGCCGCCAGCCCTCCGCGTCGAGCCCGGAGAAGAAGCGGTCGAGGCGGAGGGCCTCGGTGTCGAATATGTCGAACGGGTTGAGATCCGCCAGCGGATCCTTCGATTCTGCGGTCATACCTAAGCCAGTACCCGGGGCTCCGGGACGTCGCACTAGTCGTCGTCATCGTCGTCGCTGCTGCGATGACGTGGCCCGGAGTTCTGACCCTCCACCTGGAAGGTGAGCCCCGAGGTTCGAAGGAAGTCGACGAGCGGCCCCTCCGCGGCGATCCTGCCCTTCCGCTGCGCCTCGCTCAGCTCACGGCCGAGCTTGCGCAGTTCGTCACGGGCCTTCCCGTTGTCGCCCTCCTGGATTTTCCCGGCGAGTTTGACGATCCTCTCGCGGACCTTGCGGGCCGTCTTGGGGTCGATTCCCCCCTGAAGCTCCTGCGCGGTGACCGCCTGTCCCAGGGCCGCCAGGCGCGCCTGCCATCCGCCCGCCGCCGGCGCGGTCCGGCTGGGCGCGGGGGACGGCGCCGCGGACGCGCTCCGCGTGACGGCCGGTGT
>NZ_JBEXUE010000135.1:0-21981 GCF_040614275.1 Streptosporangium sp. NPDC006013 | reverse complement strand
GGCCCCGCGAAGGCCGCGACCAGTGCGTCCTCCAGGCCGTCCGCGCGGGCCGAGTTGAGCATGGCCAGCACGGCCGGGGCACTGGTGAAGGCCACCGCGTCCACCCCGCCGGAGATCGCCTGGCTGACCAGGCGGCGCAGCGGCGACACGTCCCGGTAGGGCAGCCACCGGTAGACCGGCACCTCGATGACCTCCGCGCCGGCTTCGCGCAGTGCGGCCACGAAGCCGGTCAGCGGCTCCCCGTGCAGCTGCACGGCGATGCGGCGGCCGCGCAGGTCCTGGGCCAGGAGGTGCTGCTTGACCTCCTCGCACGACTCCGTGGACGGGGTCCAGTGGTCGTTCAGCCCGGCGGCCCTGACCGCGCCGCGGGCCTTGGGCCCGCGGGTCAGCAGCCGTGCGGAGGTCAGGTGCTCGGCGAGGTCGCCCGCCAGCCCCCACCCCTCGGCGGCGGCCATCCATCCCCGGAAGCCGACGCCGGTGGTGACCACCACGTCGTCGATCGGGGCGGCCAGGCCGGCGCGCGTCGCGGCCAGCAGGTCGGCGTCCTCGGCCAGGGGTACCAGGCGGATCGCGGGGGCGCGCACCACCCTGGCGCCCCTGCGTTCCAGCAGCGCGCAGAACTCCTCGCGCCGCCGGGTGGCGGTGACCCCGATCGTGAACCCGGCCAGCGCGTCGGGCGCGGTCTCGGGAGAGTCGACGGGGCTGTCCAGAACGGCGATGCTCATCTGTCGTTCACCACTCCTCGCTTGATCTTCTTCAGGTATCCGGCCGCCTGCGGGCTCACCCCGTGCCCACCTCCACCGTTTCGCCGGTGAGGCGGACCGGGTAGGTCGGCACGGCCGTCGCGGGGTCGTCCAGGCACACCCCCGTCGCAAGGGAGAAAGCCTGCTTGTGCATGGGGGAGGCCACCACCGGCTCGCCGGCCCTGGTGCCCATGATCCCGCGAGACAGGACGTGGGCACCGCTGAACGGGTCACGGTTGCCGATCGCGAACAGGGTGCCGTCGAAGGCACGGAACAGCGCGATCTGGCGACCACCGACGAGCGCGCACACGCCACGCTCGGGCAGCAGGTCCGGGTAGGAGCAGACCGGCGTCCAGCCGGCCTGCTCCAGCTCTTCGCTCAGGGCGGTCATCGGTGAGTGCCTCTTTCTCGGGATGTCGGCGGTGGCGGGCCGGAGCGGGCCTCCCACCGCGCCGGCGGGGGATGTGGGACATGGGGGCGGCTGGTCAGGAACGGACCGCCTCCAGTGGGATGAGGACCGGTTTCACCTGGTCACGCTGGGGTTCGAAGGCGATCGAGGGGTCCGGCGTGCCGGGGGCGTTGATGAAGGAGACGAACCGCCGTAGCCTCTCCGGGTCCTCGATCGTGGCGCGCCACTCGTCGGCGTAGCCGGCCACGTGCCGCTCCATCTGCGCCTCCAGGTCGGCGCAGATCCCCAGGGAGTCCTCCAGGACGACCTCCCTGACGTAGGCCGGCCCCTGTGCCTCCAGCCAGGCGGAGGTGCGCTGCAGGCGGTCGGCGGTACGGATGTAGAACATCAGGAACCGGTCGATGACGCGGACCAGTTCCTCGGTGCCCAGATCGGAGGCGAACAGGTCGGCGTGGCGCGGGCTGAAGCCGCCGTTGCCGCCCACGTAGAGGTTCCAGCCTCGCTCGGTGGCGATGACGCCGAAGTCCTTGCCCCTGGCCTCGGCGCACTCGCGGGCGCAGCCGGAGACCGCCGACTTCAGCTTGTGCGGCGAGCGCAGCCCCCGGTAGCGCAGCTCCAGCGCGATGGCCAGGCCGACGGCGTCCTGCACGCCGTACCGGCACCAGGCCGAGCCCACGCAGGACTTCACGGTGCGCAGCGCCTTGCCGTACGCGTGCCCGGACTCGAAGCCCGCGTCCACCAGGCGCTTCCAGATCAGCGGAAGTTGCTCCACGCGGGCCCCGAGCAGGTCGATCCGCTGCCCGCCAGTGATCTTGGTGTACAGGCCGAAGTCGCGGGCCACCTCGCCGATCACGATGAGCCCGTCCGGGGTGATCTCCCCACCGGGGACGCGCGGCACCACCGAGTAGGTGCCGTTGCGCTGGATGTTGGCCAGGAAGTGATCGTTGGTGTCCTGCAGGGCGGCCTGTTCTCCGTCGAGGATGTGGCCGCCGCCGAGCGAGGCGAGGATCGAGGCGACCACCGGCTTGCACACGTCGCAACCGCGCCCGGTGCCGTGCTCGGCGATCAGCTGGGAGAACGTCGTGATGGCGCGCACCCGGACGATGTCGAACAGCTCCGCCCTGCTGTACGCGAAGTGCTCGCACAGAGCCTTGGAGGGTTCGACGCCCGATTTGACGAGAATCTGGTTGAGCATCGGGACGCAGCTGCCGCAGGTGGTGCCCGCGCGGGTGCAGCCCTTGATCCCGGCGACGTCGGTGAGGCCGTGGTCGGCGACGGCGGCACGCACCTGGCCCTTGGTGACGTTGTTGCAGGAGCAGACCTGCGCGTCGTCGGGAAGCTCCACGCTCGCCGGGCCACCGCTGAACAACAGCTCGCTCGGCGATCCCGGCAGATCGCGGCCGACGAAGGGCTTCAGGGTGTTGTACGGGGTGGCGTCGCCGACGCAGATCCCGCCGAGCAGAGTGCGCGCGTCGTCGCTGACGAACAGCTTCTGGTAGACCCCGCCCACCGGATCCATGAAGGTCACGTCCAGCGCGCCGTCCATGGCGCCGAACTGGGCGACCTCCACACCGAGCAGTTTGAGCTTGGTGGAGAGATCCGCACGGGTGAAGACCGCCCCGCCGCCGAGGATTCGGTCGGCGGCGACCTCGGCCATCGTGAAGCAGGGGCCGGCCAGCCCGTAGACCACGCCCTCGTGCGACGCGCACTCGCCGATCGCGTAGATCGCCGGGTCGGCGGTGCGCATCCGGTCGTCCACGACGATCCCACCGCGCCCGCCAACCTCCAGGCCGGCCTGCCTGGCCAGTTCGTCACGGGGCCTGACCCCGGCGGAGAAGACCACGATCTGCGCCTCGACGGTCTCCCCGTCCGGTTTGACCAGGCCCGCCACCCGCCCGTCCGGGCCCGCGACGATCTCCTGCACACCCGCCTCGGTGTGCACCCTCAGGCCGAGCCCCTCCACGTGACCGCGCAGCACCGCGCCGCCGCCCTCGTCGACCTGGCGGGGCATGAGCCAGCCGCCCATCTCCACCACGTGCGTCGACAGGCCCAGGCCACGCAGGGCGTCGGCGGCCTCCAGCCCCAGCAGCCCGCCGCCGACCACGACGCCGCTCGTGGCGGCCGAGGCTGCCTCCCTGATCGCGTCGAGATCGTCGATCGTGCGGTAGGTGAAGCAGCCGTCCAGTTCCCTGCCCGGCACCGGCGGCACGAACGGGCTGGACCCGGTGGCCAGCACCAGCACGTCGTACGGCTCGCGATGGCCGTCCGCGGTGGTGACCTCCTTCGCCCGCCTGTCGATGTCGACGACCCGGGACGACAGACGCGGCACGACCCCCTCCGGCACCGGGTAGGTGAGGTCCTCAACGCTTCTGCCCGCCAGGTAGGAGGTCAGCGCCACCCGGTCGTAGGCCGGTCTGGGCTCCTCCCCCAGCACCGTGATCCGGCCCGTGAACCCCTTGGCGGCCAGGGCCTCGACCAGCCGGTGCGATGTCGGTCCGTTTCCCACCACGACAAGTCGTGACATGATCGTGCTCGCCCTTCCGTCCGCTTCGTCTGCCCGTCCCCGATGGATCGCCCCGCTCACCGGGCGGGACGGCTCCGTGTCCGTCCGGTGCCCGGCCGTTCCCTCGCCTCCAGCGCCGGTCACGCCGAGACTCCTTCCTGCTCACAGAGCCAGCCGACGATGCCCTCGACCGCGTCGCGGCAGCCGCCGCAGCCGGTGGTGGCGCGGGTGGCGGCGGCCACGGCCGTGACGTCCCTGGCGCCCGACTCCCAGCAGGCCCTGATCTGCCCCTTGGTCACGTCGTTGCACTGGCAGACCTTCGCCGCGTCCGGCATCCTGACCGGGCTCTCGGCTACCGCGTTGCCCTGCAGACCGGGGAAGAGCAGACCGGCCCGGTCTCCCGGCAGCGGCCCGCCCCGGTCGAACAACTGGGTGAGGTTGCCCACCGCCGACGTCTCACCGAGGAGGATCACGCCGACCAGGCGGCCGTCGCGGATGACGAGCTTGCGGTAGGTGCCCGCCGCCCGGTGGCTGAACCGCACGACCTCTGCGTCGTCCTCGGTCAGGTGCGTCTCGCCCATCGCGGCCAGTTCCACGCTCCTGGCCTTCAACCGGGTCACCAGCCGCGATCCCCGGTATCGGGCGGCCTTGTCGGCCCCCGTGACGATGTCGGCGACCACCGCGGCCTGCTCCCAGGCGGGCGCGACCAGCCCGTAGACCCTGCCCCGGTGCTCGGCGCACTCGCCGATCGCGAAGATCGACGGGTCGTCGGTGCGCATCTCGTCGTCGACGACGATCCCGCGCGCCACCTCCAGCCCGGCCTCGCGAGCCAGCCCGGTCACCGGGCGGACCCCGCAGGCGAGCACCACCAGATCGGCCTCGACCGTCTCGTCTCCCGCGAGCCGCACACCGTCGTCGAGGATCTCCTCGACCACGACGCCGGTCCTGGTCCTCACCCCCAGCCCGCCCAGGGTCTGGCCGAGCACCAGCCCGGCCTCGGCGTCCAGCTGACGGTCCATCAGGTGCCCGGCCAGATGCAGCAGCGTCACCGGCAGGCCGCGCCCGGCCAGGCCACGCGCCGCCTCGACTCCGAGCAGACCACCTCCGATCACCACGGCGTGCCGCGCCGCGCCGGCGGCCCGCAGGATCCTCCTGCAGTCGTCCATCGTGCGGAACGTGACGGCCCTGCCCGCCGCACCCGGTACCGGCGGCACGACCGCCTCGCTGCCTGTCGCCAGCACGAGGACGTCGTACGGCTCGCGCCTGCCCGTGGCGGTGAGCACGGCCCGGTTCTCCCGGTCCACGGCGGTCACCTCGACCCCGGGCAGCGCCGTCACCGAATGATCGGCGTACCAGGCCGGGTCGAGTAATCGCACCTGGTCGGGCGGCATCGTCCCGGCCACGACGTTCGACAGCAGCACGCGATTGTAGGGCTGCGACTCCTCGGCCCCGAACACGGTCAGCCCGACGTGCCGGTCACGGGCACGGATCTCGCTCACCAGACGGGCGCCCGCCATCCCGTTGCCCACGACCACGATCCGGGTCATCCGGCACGCTCCACTCTGACCGCGCAGACCTTGAACTCCGGCATCCTCGACACCGGGTCCAGCGCGGGGTTGGTGAGCAGGTTGACGCCCGGCCAGTGGAACGGCATGAACACGGTGTCCTGCCGGATCGCCGGATTGACCCTGGCCGGCGCCTCGGTCGCGCCGCGCCGGCTGACCACCCGCAGCATCTCCCCCGGGGCCACGTCCAGGTGCTCGGCGAGGTCGGGGTGGAGTTCCACGAACGCCTCGGGTGCCGCCATGTTCAGTGTGGCGATCCGCCGGGTCTGCGCACCGCTCTGGTAGTGCGCGAGCACCCGTCCCGTCGTGAGGTGGAGCGGATACTCCGGGTCGACGTCCTCCTCGGGCGGACGGTGCTCGACCGGTACGAACCGGGCGCGCCCGTCGGGCGTGGCGAAGCCGTCCAGGAAAGGCCGGGGAGTACCCGGGTGATCCTCGGCCGGGCAGGGCCAGAACACCCCGGTCTCGGCGGCGATCCGCTCATAGGTGATGCCGGCGTAGTCGGCGATCCCACCTGCCGAGGCCCGGCGGAGCTCATCAAAGACCTCGTGCGGATCGGTGGGGAAACCCTCGGCTCCGGCTGTCCCGCGCAGTCCCGTGGCGAGCCCCCGGAGAATCTCAAGGTCGCTCCGCACCCCTGACGGCGGGGCGGCCGCCTGGCGGCGGAGCAGCACCCGGCCTTCCAGATTCGTCATGGTGCCGCTCTCCTCGGCCCACTGGGTGGTGGGCAGCACGACGTCGGCCATCGCGGCGGTCTCCGACAGGACCAGGTCCGAGACCACGAGCAGGTCCAGTGAGCCGAGCCGCTCGGCGACGTGCCCGGCACGCGGCGCGGAGACCAGCGGGTTGGAGCCGAACAGCAGCAGCGCCCGGGGGCCGCCGCCGGTGCCGAGCGCGTCCAGCAGTTCGTAGGCGGAGCGGCCGGGTCCCGGCAGGTCACCGGGGTCGACGCCCCACACGGCGGCGACGTGGGCGCGGGCCGCCGGATCATCGATCCTGCGGTAGCCGGGGAGTTGGTCGGCCTTCTGCCCGTGCTCGCGGCCTCCCTGCCCGTTGCCCTGCCCGGTGACGCAGCCGTAACCCGACCCCTCGCGCCCCGGCAGCCCGAGGGCGAGCGCGAGGTTGACGAACGCGCTGACGGTGTCGGTGCCCTTGGCGTGCTGCTCGGCGCCGCGCCCGGTGAGAATCGCCGCCCGGCTCGCGCCCGCGAGGATCGCGACCGCGGCGCGCATCCGGGCGACCGGCACACCGGTGATCCGTTCCACTCGCTCGGGCCACCAGGCCGCGACCGAGGTGCGGACCGCGTCGAACCCGCTCGTCCTGGCGGCCACGTACGCCTCGTCGACATCACCTTCGGCGACCACGATGTGCAGCAGGCCCAGGGCCAGCGCCAGGTCGGTGCCGGGGGTCGGCTGCAGGTGCAGGTCGGCCTGCCGGGCGGTCGCGGTGACCCGCGGGTCGATGACGATCAGCCGGCCGCCCGCCGCACGCATCGCGGTGAGGTGACGGACGAACGGCGGCATGGTCTCGGCCACGTTTCCGCCCGCGATCAGGACCGCGTCGGCGCGGGCGAGGTCGGTGATCGGGAAGGGCAGACCACGGTCCATCCCGAAGGCTCGGTTGGTGGCCGCGGCGGCCGAGGACATGCAGAACCGGCCGTTGTAGTCGATCTGGCTGGTCCGCAACACCACCCGGGCGAACTTGCCGAGCAGGTACGCCTTCTCGTTGGTGAGGCCGCCGCCGCCGAACACGGCCACGCCGTCGGGGCCGTGTTCGGCCTGGACGGCGCGTATCCGGTCGGCGACAAAGCCGAGCGCCTCGTCCCAGCCGACCTCCTCGCCGTGCAACAGCGGGGTGGTCAGCCGCTCGCCGGTGAGGAGCTCACCGGCGGTCCAGCCCTTCTGGCACAGTCCTCCCGCATTGGCCGGGACGTCGTGACGCGGAGTGATCGTGACGGTCTCGTCCACCGCGACGTTCATGCCGCACTGCAGAGCGCAGTAGGGGCAGTGCGTCGCCGTCCCACCCTTCACAGGTGTCTGGGGGGGAAGTGAGACCGGCATGGGTCCGATGGTGCTTTCAGGCGGTTTCACCGTGAGGTCTCCCCTGTTACCGATGTGCTACAAGCCACTAACCGTGTTCACATTCGTAATGAGGTGGATGTGAGTTATCCGTCGGCCAGGCCGGTGCCGGATGTGAGCACGGCGGGTTCCGGGCCTGGCCGGCGCTCACACCCGGGCCGCCGCCAGGCTCGGCACACTGCCTGCGGCACGCAGGTAACAGGCCCAGGTGATGACCGCGCACACCAGGTAGAAGGAGGCGAAGGAGGCCAGTGCGGCCCCCGCCCCGCCGGTCGCGGCGATGGAGCTGCCGAATCCGCGGTTGATGAAGAACCCGCCGAAGGCACCGATCGCGGAGATGATTCCGATGGCCGCGGAGGCGTCCCGCTTCCCGACGGCCACGGCGGCGTCGTGAGCGGCCGTGCCCGGGGTGACGCCCGCGACCGCCTTGGCCCGGAAGATCGCCGGAATCATCCGGTAGGTGGAGCCGTTGCCGATACCGGTGGTGGCGACCAGGAGCATGTAGGCACAGAAGAACAGCGCGAAGCCGTGCTGGGACAGCCCCTGCCAGACCAGCACCGCCGCGCCCGCCATCGCGGCGAAGTTGACGAACGTCACCCGCGCCCCGCCGAGCCGGTCCGACAGCCAGCCGCCCGCCGGGCGGACCAGGGAGCCGAGCAGCGGGCCGAGGAAGGCCAGCCAGACCAGCGAGGCCTGCTCGGGAAACTGGCTCTTGATGAGCAGTGGGAACGCGGTGGAGTAGCCGATGAAGGAGCCGAACGTACCGATGTACAGGACTGACATGATCCAGGTCTGGACCCGGCCGACGACCTTCAACTGGTCCGCGGGACTGGCCTTGGCCGAGGTCAGGTTGTCCATGAAGAAGTAGGCGCCCACCGCGGCGGCCAGGATGAAGGGAATCCAGAACAGCCCCGCGGCGGCCAGCCCGAACGCCCCGATCACCAACGGCATGAGGAGTTGGACGGAACTGACCCCGATGTTGCCGCCGGCCGCGTTGAGCCCGAGCGCGGCCCCCTGCCTGTCCCGGGGATAGAAGTGGGTGATGTTGGCCATGCTGGAGGCGAAGTTGCCGCCGCCCAGCCCCGCCGTGGCCGCGATGGCGAGGAACACCCAGTAGGGGGTGCCGGGGTCGCCGACCGCGACGGCCAGCAGCACCGCGGGCACGAGCAGGAGCAGAGCGCTGACCACCGTGAAGTTCCGGCCGCCGAACCTGGCCGGGGCGAAGGTGTACGGGATGCGCAGCGCCGAGCCGACCAGGTTGGGCAGGGCGACGATCCAGAAGAGCTGGTCGGTGGAGAAGTCGTAGGAGCCGAGTTGCACGGCCACGATGCTCCAGACGGTCCACAGCGTGAACCCGAGGTGCTCGGCGAAGATGGAGAAGACCAGGTTCCGCCTGGCCACCTTCCGGCCGTGCTCCTGCCAGAAATCCGGATCGTCGGGCCGCCAGTCACTGATCCAGGGCCTCATCGTCTGTCCTCCTGTGGTTTCGGGGGGCTTCGATCCCCGAAACTAGGAGGGCGGCGTTACGCACATTCACTGTCTGTGATGGTGCGCCGGTTACACGTAACTAACCCCGGAAATACGCAATGCACACGCCGCACACTCGCAACACTCCGGAAATCCGGGGGGGTGCGGGAAGCCGGCGGCCGTTCGGTCGCGAACACGCTCTGTCACGATCCCGCGCCCCCAGGGTAGCGGCGCGGCCGGCTCCTGGAGTGTGATCGCGCTCACGGTCACGCCGCCCGGAGATGCGGGGAGAGGCCGAACGCTCATGCCGTAAGGCGTGGGCCGGTCGGAGCGCGCCCACCGAAGCACACGCACGAGTAACGGCAATGGTTGAGCCGGTGCGACAACGGGAACCGTCACCGGTGCCGATTCATCCGCCTCGGGGAGTGCGCGTGGCCGTCCAGCCGATCCGACTGTTCGACGATCCCGTGCTGCGCACGGTGGCCGAGCCTGTGACCACCTTCGACCGCGCGTTGCGCGTCCTGGTGAAGTCGCTCCAGGCCACGATGCGTGCCGGCACGGGCCGCGCGGGACTCGCCGCCCCGCAGATCGGCGTCCCGCTCAGGGTCGTCGTCTACGAGTTGGACGGCAAGTCCGGCCACCTGGTCAACCCGCGCCTGGAACTGTCCGAGCGGAGGATCGTGGCCGACGAGGCGTGCCTGTCCGCCCCCGGCCACTGGTGGCCACTGGAACGCTCCTACATGGTCACGGCCCGCGGTCGTGACATGTTCGGCAAACCCGTCACCGTCCGGGCCCTGGGCATGCTGGCCCGCGTTCTCCAGCACGAGGCCGATCACCTCGACGGCACCCTCTTCATCGACCGCCTCCCCGAGGAGGAGCGGGAACGCTTCCTCGCCTCGATCTCTTGACTTGCACACCTCACAACTGTCCGATAGAGTGTTGCAGTTGCAGTCGTAGTTCTCAGCTTAGCCTTATCATCTCAAGTGCTTATGAGAAGTCCGCCGACAGCGGACGTTACAGTTTCTCCGGATGGTTTCCGCGGGTGCATGGTAGGGTCCGCAACGCAGCCCCGTGCCGCCGACCTGGTGGTTCGGTGAGGCTCCCAATGAGGAGAAGTAGTTTTGTCTGAGGGCACCGTTAAGTGGTTCAACGCCGAAAAGGGCTTCGGATTCATCGCACCGGATGACGGCACCGCCGATGTCTTCGTGCACTACTCGGCTATCAACTCCAGTGGCTACCGCAGCCTGGAGGAGAACCAGCGTGTCAGCTTCGTCACCACGCAGGGCCAGAAGGGCCCGCAGGCCGACAAGGTCGAGCTCATCTGACCTGGTTTGACCTCAAAGGCTTCGGGCTGAGCCCGCACCGCGCAAGCGGTGCGGGCTCAGTCATTTTCCGGCCCCTGCTCCCCCGCCGGGGAGTGCTCTCCAGGCGGCCACCCGAAGAGCACTGACCTCAGAGCGGGCAGGGCGGCTCTCAACGCGGCCGAGAGCCCCGGGCAGCGCCAGAGAGGGCCAGACACCCCGCCTTCAGAGCGCGACTCCGAGCAGCGCGTCCGCGATCCGCCCAACAAGGAGCGGCGCGCCCGGGTCGCTGCCGCCCTCCGACAGGGCACGCTCGGCCCAGTCGTCGATGACCGCTAGGGCACCGGGAGCATCCAGGTCGTCGGCCATCCGGGCACGGACCCTGTCGAGCACGACACCGGCGTCGGGACCGGTCTGCAGGCCCGCCGCCGAGCGCCAGCGCGCCAGCCGCACCTCCGCCAAGGCAAGCTGGTCGGAGGTCCACTCCCAGTCGGAGCGGTAGTGATGCGCCAGCAGGGCCAGCCGGATGGCCATCGGATCGGTCTCCCCGCGCAGGCGGGAGACGAAGACCAGGTTGCCCTTCGACTTGGACATCTTCTCGCCATCCAGGGCGACCATGCCCGCGTGCACGTAGGCCTTGGCGAAAGGCCACTCGCCACACGCCACGTGGCCCTCGTGGGCGCCGCACTCGTGGTGCGGGAAGATCAGGTCGGAGCCCCCACCGGCGACGTCGAAACCACTGGACAGGTTCGCCAGGGCGATCGCGGTGCACTCGATGTGCCAGCCGGGCCTTCCCTGACCGAACGGCGAGGGCCAGGACGGCTCCCCCGGGCGCTCCGCACGCCAGAGCAGCCAGTCGAGCGGGTGCTTCTTGCCTGGGCGGTCCGGGTCCCCTCCGCGCTCGCCGAACAGGGCGAGCATCTGCTCCTCCGGGTAACCGGAGACGGCACCGAACTTGGGGGCCGCGGCCACGTCGAAGTAGACGTCACCCTCCAGGTCGTAGGTGGCACCCTTGTCACGCAACAGCTCGATCAGGGCCGCGACCTGGTCGATCACCTCGGTCACGGCGACGTAGTCGCGCGGCGGGAGGATGCGCAGCGCCCCCATGTCCGACCGGAACAGCTCGATCTCGCGCTCGGCGAGGTCACGCCAGTCGATACCGGTCTGCTCCGCGCGTTCCAGCAGGGGGTCGTCGACATCCGTGGCGTTCTGGGTGAAGTGCACCTCGTGCCCGGCATCTCGCCAGGCCCGGTTGACCAGGTCGAAGGCGAGGTAGGTGTTGGCGTGGCCCAGATGGGTGGCGTCGTAGGGCGTGATGCCGCAGACGTACATCCGTGCCGTGGGACCCGGCTTTGTCGGAACGACATCTCGCACGGCGGTGTCGAAAAGCCGCAGCGGGACACCGGCACCGGGAAGCCGAGGAACCTTCGGCGCAGACCACGATCTCATAAAGTGAGCCTATCGAGCAGACAGACCACCCCGATCAGCTCGGGGTGGCGGATACAGAGGCATTCGTCTCAACTCCGCGAGGCGCCCAGATCATTCCGTGCGGACTTCGCGGAAGGCACCCGGATCACGAGGGGCGGCGGTGAAGTCGTAGCGGACGCCGCCCGGCGCCAGGGCGAGCAGGGTGACGGAGAGAGAGCCGAAGATCCGCCCGTCGGGCAGCTCATGATGAATGATCATGGACCGGAGGTCCTCAGGGGGAATCCCCGCCCCGGTGGCGAGTTCCCGCCACTCCTCCCAGGGGCCGTCGAGCTCCGTGGGACGGCCGGCCTTTGCGAACAGGGGGCGGAAGAACGCGACGCGCTCGTTCTCCTCACCGCGTTCCCAGCCGCTGTTGACGATCATGTGGGTTCCCGGAGGAAGGACGTCTCGCTCCAGCACGGTCCCATCCCAGTGCCACAGGCAGGCCCCGGTGGGATCGGCGCGCAGCAGGTGGAAGGGGTCATAGCGGTCAAGATCGCTCTCCACCGGCCCGCCTCCGGCGGCCGCCAGGAGCGGGAGGTCACCGCGTGAGCGGCGCGTCTCCTCCGGGGCGAGCACGCCGTGCCCGTTGAGAAGGGCCCCGACCCTCCTGGCCCGGGGGTCGACGGCCAGCCAGGTGCCGCCGCCCTGAAGGTCTCGACCGCCGATCAGGCCGGGCCGGTCCTTGTGCCAGTGTCCCGCCGGCGGAACCCAGGGACGGCCGGTGAACTCATCACGCACCCCGACCACGATCAGGGGGATCTCGGCGCTCGGATCGATGCTGACGACAACCGTGCACATGCCCGGAGGCTACGCCTCCGCCGCGAGCGGGCGCGGAGCGGGGTCCTTCGCCGGCAAGGAGTCCGAGGTCACGGCACCTGCCACCCGGGGGCTCAGATCGGCGGCCACGGGATCGCCGGCCACTCCTTGGAGGGGAGGGGGTGCAGGCCGGTGTCGAGAAGCCTGCGGACCCGCGACCAGGTCGCCTCGACCTCGGGGAGAGTGAGGAGTTCTCGGAGGCGGCGGCCGAGCCGCCCCTGCTCCAGGTCGCGTTCGAGGCGGGTCAGGACGTTCATGGCCTCGCGGGACAGGGGCTTGCCGCGCCACTGCCAGAGCACGGTGCGGAGCTTGTCCTCGGCGGAGAAGGAGACCCCGTGATCGACCCCGTAGACATGGCCGTCGGCGAGCGGCAGCAGGTGGCCGCCCTTGCGGTCGGCGTTGTTGACGACGGCGTCGAAGACGGCCATCCGCCGCAGCGAGGGCTGGCGACTGCGGATCAGCACCATCAGGTCGATCTCGGGGTCGGTGTCGATCCAGAGCTGGCACATTCCCGGGCCGAACGGGCCGTCCCGGTAGACGGTGGGCGGCACGATCCGCCAGCCGATCGCCGCGGAGACCTCGTAGGCGGCGACCTCGCGGGCGGCCAGGGTCCCGTCGGGGAAGTCCCAGAGCGGGCGCTCCCCCCGTACCGGCTTGTACACACAGGCCGCCACGAGCCCGCCGAGCCGGACCGAGCAGTAAAGCGTCATGTTGGTCGCCTCGACCAGGCGACCCGCCACATCCAGCCGTCCGTCACGGAGCAGACGCATCGCGGTCTCGTCATCCAGCCCCGTGGCCGGCTCCGTGCTCAGCGTCGGCTCGCTCTCAGCGCTCATTCGCCTCCTCCACCAGATGAAGCGCTACTACCCCGGTAACCGTTGAGCCGCACACAAATATGCCCTTCGGCATCGAGAGGCTGGGCGCAGAGCGGACAGGGCGGACGCCCGGCGGCGACGAGTGCCATGGCCCGCTTGGTGAAGGCCCTGGCGGCGCTTGGGCTGATGTGCACGCGCAGCACCGTGAGATCGGCGGACGAGGACGGCTCGAACTCCTCCTCGACCCCGGCCTCCTGGGCCTCGATGACCACCTGGTCGGCCTCGGGATCCCAGGCCAGGGCCATGGTGCCGACGCGGAAGTCCTCACTGATCGGCACGTCGAGAGGGGCGTTGTCGGCCAGCGCGGCCGGAGCGACGGCGGGCACCGGGACACCGGCCTCGCCGCGCCGCAACACCTCGTCGAGCAGTTGGTCGAGGCGGTCGGCCAGCGCGGCCACCTGGAACTTCTCCAGCGCCACGGTGGTCAGCCTGCCCTGTCCCCGCGCCTGCAGGAAGAAGGTTCGTGAACCCGGTTGCCCCACGGCACCGGCCACGAATCTCTCGGGTGGATCGTAGTCGAAGACCGGCATAGCCCGACCTTACGTGGTCCCGGATCCGCCGCCGACTGCGGCATCACTCCCGGTGGGATTTTCTCCCCCGTCCTCGCCTTCCGAACCCTCCGCGAGGCGCAATCCAGCCATATCCCCACCCGTGTCGTTGAGCCTGAGCACGAAGGGGCGCAAGGGGGTGTAGCGAATGACGGTGAGCGAGGCCGGATCAGCGGTTATCCGTTGGAACTGGTCCAGATGCAGCCCCATGGCGTCGGCCACGATGGCCTTGATCACGTCTCCGTGGCTACAGACGAGATAGACCGCCTTCGGGCCGAGACGCTCGTTCCATTCCCTGACCGCCGCCACGGCGCGGTACTGGACGGCCGGCAGGGATTCTCCCCCGGGGAACGTCACCGCGCTCGGATGGGCCTGCACCACCGGCCAGAGGGGGTCCTTGACGAGTTCGGCGATCGGGCGGCCCGTCCAGTCACCGTAACGGCACTCGCCGAAGCGCTCATCGGTCAGTACCTCCGCCCCCTGTCGCCCCTCGGCGACCGCCTGCGCGGTCTCCTGACAGCGTTCCAGCGGGCTGGAGACGATCGCGTCGAGCTCCAGCGAGGTCAGCCGGGTGGCGAGGGCCTTCGCCTGGGCCTGTCCCGCGTCGCTGAGGTGAACGTCCGGGGTCCATCCCGCGAGGACCGGACCGGTGAGATGGGTAAGGCCGTGTCTGGCCAGCAACAAGGTCGTCACGCGGGCAAGTCTTGCAGCCCTCACTCCACTACTTTTAAGTGGCCGAGCGGTAATCTGGCCGGATCATGGAGCAGCGCTATGTGGGCCGGAGCGGCTTGTCGGTGTCCCGCCTGGGACTGGGGACGATGACGTGGGGGCGTGACACCGGCGCCGAGGAGGCCGCGGCGCAGCTACGCATGTTCGCCGAAGCCGGCGGCACGCTCATCGACACCGCCGACGTCTACACGGGCGGCGACGCCGAACGGCTGCTCGGGCGGCTGCTGCGCGACTCGGTGCCGCGTTCGGAGCTGGTGCTGTCCACCAAGGCCGTGCTCACCCCCGCCGGGCGCAGACCCCGCGACGCCTCAAGGAAGCACCTGGTCGCCGCGATCGACGCCTCCCTGACCCGCCTGGGCGTCAACGAGGTCGACCTGTGGCAGCTGCACGCCTTTGATCCCGACGTCCCGCTGGAGGAGACCCTGGCCGCCGTGGACGCGATCGTGTCCTCCGGGCGGGCCGCGTACGCCGGGGTGTGCGACTACGCGGGCTGGCAGCTGGCGACCGCCGCCGTGGGGCAACGGGCGGTTCCAGGGCGGGTGCCGATCGTCGCGGCCCAGGTCGAGTACTCGCTCCTGGCCAGAGAGGCCGAGCGCGAGCTGATCCCCGCCGCCGAGCATGTCGGCGCCGGGGTGCTCGCCTGGTCGCCGCTCGGGCGCGGGGTCCTCACCGGCAAGTACCGCACGGGCATCCCCGCCGACTCTCGGGCCGCCACCCCGCACTTCGCCGATTTCGTCACGCCCTACCTCGACGAGCGGTGCCGCCGGGTCGTGGAGTCGGTGACGACCGCCGCCGAAGGGCTTGGCGTCTCGCCGCTGTCGGTGGCCCTGTCGTGGGTACGCGACCAGCCGGGGGTGGCCTCCGCCATCGTCGGCGCCCGCACCCACGCGCAGCTGTCCGGGGTGCTCCAGGCCGAGGACCTGGCGTTGCCCGTGGAGATAAGGGAAGCACTCGACGACGTGTCGGCCGACTGAGACGCCCGGGACGGAAACCGAACGAGAATTCGCCTCGCGTATCACTAGTCGATACCGAATAGCAACTTTCCGTGAAAAAACCGGGCCCCCCCACAAGACTGTCGAACAGGTGGCGGGGGCACCCGGAGGTCGGCAGCACATCAGGCCGATATCCGATCCGGGGGGAAGGGAGACGAGTGCGAACCGCGATGTCGGCAGGCGCACTGGCGCTGGTGCTGGGCAGCGGGATCCCGGCGGTCTCGTCGGTGGACACCGCCCGGGCGGACACCGTCACGCAGGTGGACGACTGCGATCACGGAGGGCTGCTGGGCACCGTGACGGGCGGAATCTGCCGGACCGTGGACAACGTGGTGAGCGGAATCACGGGCGACACCTCCCCGCTCGCACCCCTGCTGGCCCCGCTCTCGTCCTCGCCCGCCGGTGACGACACCGCCGGCACCACGGCTCGGACGCCCGCCGCCGAGAAGACGTCCCCCATCGGGGAGGAGACACCGGCACCGGCCACCTCGGCCGCCGAAACCCGACCCGCAAAGGAGACCCCCTCCGGCAACGGGCCGCGCCCCGAGGATCCCACCGGCACCTGCCGGCCCACGGCGGCCTCCCCCAAATGCCCGGACCCGTCGGAGAGTCCCCTCTCTCAGGAGGCGGCCCGGCCCAAGCCGTCGCCGAGCCCCTCGCGCGACCACGGCCACCGGCCCGCGCGGAAGGAACCGGTGCCGGTGCCGACCGGCCGGACGCGACAGCCCTCACGGTCGCCGTACCCGGAGGCCGACACACCCACGATCGACGTGGACGCACCGGTGACCTCCGAGCCGTCACCCGTGGTCGACGCCGAGGCACCCCGGGTGGAACTGCTCTGGCCGGCCCCGCTGATGCAGGAGTTGCAGCGGCAGATGTCAAACGAACGGCCGGTGACGCCCAGCCGGTCATCCGACACGGCGGGCACCGTGCTCACCACCGCGGTGCTCATTCTGGCCATCCTCGCGGTCCGCCTGCTGTACAGCAGGCGGAAGGTCAAGGAGTCGATCCCCTTCGAGCCGGTGCCACCGGGCCATCACCGGGTGGCCTAGCCCCCTGCTCTCTGGATCTTTTGCCCACCTCGGTCACGGGCGCCACCTGACCCGCGGGACAGGATCTAGGCTCCGATGGCGTGCACGCCGCCGTCGACATGGACGATCTCACCGGTCGTGGCGGGGAACCAGTCCGACAGCAGGGCGACACACGCCTTGGCCGCCGGAATCGGGTCGTTGATGTCCCAGCCGATCGGGGCCTTGGCGGGCCAGCTGTCCTCGAACTCGCCGAAGCCGGGGATGCTCTTGGCGGCCATGGTCCGGAGCGGACCCGCTGCGACAAGGTTGACCCGGATGCCGTGCTTGCCCAGATCGCGGGCCAGGTAGCGGGAGCAGGACTCCAGGCCGGCCTTGGCCACCCCCATCCAGTCGTACACCGGCCAGGCCTTGGTGGCGTCGAAGTCGAGGCCGACGATCGCGCCGCCCTCCTTCATGAGCGGGAGCGCGGCCACCGCGAGCGACTTGAACGAGTAGGTGGAGACCTGGACGGCGGTCGCCACGTCCTCCCACGAGGTGTTCAGGAAGTTGCCGCCCAGGGCGGTCTGGGGGGCGAACCCGATGGCGTGCACCACGCCGTCCAGGCCGCCGAGGTGTTCGCCGACCCGGTCGGCCAGGGAGTCGAGGTGCTCGGTGCTGGTGACGTCGAGTTCCAGCACCGGCGGCGGCTCCGGCAGGCGCTTGGCGATGCGCTCGACCAGGCTGAGCCGGCCGAAACCGGTGAGCACGATCTGGGCGCCCTCCTGCTGGGCCAGTTTGGCCACCGAGAAGGCGATGGAGGAGTCGGTGAGCACCCCGGTGACGAGAAGCCGCTTGCCTTCGAGAATTCCCACGTCAGTGCCCCATTCCAAGGCCACCGTCAACGGGGATGACAGCCCCCGTGATGTAGGCGGCGTCCTCGCCGGCCAGGAATCTGACCACGCGTGCGATCTCCTCAGGGCTGGCATAGCGGCCCAGGGGGATGTTCTTCCTGATCTGCTCCTGGTACGACTCGTCGAGCTCGGCCGTCATGTCGGTCTCCACGAAACCGGGGGCGACCACGTTGACCGTGATGTTGCGCGAGCCCAGCTCCCTGGCCGCCGACCGGGCGAAACCGATCATCCCTGCCTTGGAGGCGGCGTAGTTGCTCTGCCCCGCGGAGCCGAGCATGGCCACCACCGAGGAGATCAGCACGATCCGCCCGCGCTTGAGCCGCAGCATGCCGCGGGTGGCGCGCTTGGCGACCCGGTAGGCGCCGGTCAGGTTGGCGTCGATGACATCGGTGAAGGTCTCCTCCTTCATCATCGGCAGCAGCGTGTCCTTGGCGATGCCAGCGTTGGCGACGAGCACCTCGACCGGGCCGTACTCGGCCTCGACCTTCGCGAACGCGGCGTCCACGTCGGCCGTGCTGGTCACGTCGCAGCGCACGCCGAACAGCCCCTCGGGGGGCTGTCCGGAACGGTAGGTCACGGCGACGGCGTCGCCGGCCTGGGCGAGTTCGCGGGCGATCGCGAGGCCGATGCCGCGATTGCCGCCGGTTACGAGAACAGATCGAGCCATGGTCAGACGGTATCGGCTACTTGGGGGTAACCCTCTTGTCCGGGAAGGACAAGATCACGGGGTTAGGATCGTTGACATGCGCCAGATCGACTCCGACTTTCTCGCCCTGCCGCTGCGGCGGCTGGCGGACGCGGCCCTGCAACGCGCCCGGGACCTGGGCGCCGAGCACGCCGACTTCCGGCTGGAACGCATCCGCGGAGAGACCGTACGCCTGTCCGACGCCGCGCTTGAGGGCTCCATCGACGCCGACACCCTCGGCTATGCCGTGCGGGTCGTCAAGAACGGCACCTGGGGCTTCGCCGGAGGCATCGAGCTCACCCCCGAGGCGGCCGTCCGCGTCGCCGAGCAGGCGGTGGAGGTGGCGCTCGTCTCGGCGGCGATCAACCGCGAGCCCGTCGAGCTGGCGCCCGAGCCGGTTCACTCCGACGTCACCTGGGTCTCCTCCTACGAACTCGACCCGTTCGAGGTGCCGATGCGCGACAAGGCGGAGTTGCTCGCCGATTGGTCGCGCGGCCTGCTGACAGATCCCAGGGTGGACCACGTCCAGGCGTCGCTGATGCAGGTCAAGGAGCAGAAGTTCTACGCCGACACGGCGGGGACCTCCACCACGCAGCAGCGGGTGCGCCTCCACCCCCAGCTGGAGGCGATGAGGGTGCTGGACGGCCGCTTCGACTCGATGCGGACGCTCGCCCCGCCCGCGGGCCGGGGGTACGAGTACCTCACCGGCACCGGCTGGGACTTCCCCGGCGAGCTGGCGCGCATTCCCGAACTCCTTGAAGAGAAGCTCAAGGCCCCCTCCGTCGAGGCCGGCCCCTACGACCTGGTGATCGACCCGTCGAACCTGTGGCTGACGATCCACGAGTCGGTCGGGCACGCCACCGAACTCGACCGCGCCCTCGGCTACGAGGCGGCGTACGCCGGGACGAGCTTCGCCACCTTCGACCAGCTCGGCAAGCTGGTGTACGGCTCGCAGGTGATGAACGTGGTCGGCGACCGCACCGTCGAGCACGGCCTGGCCACGATCGGCTACGACGACGAGGGCGTGGCGACCAGGGAGTTCGACATCGTCTCCGGTGGCGTACTGGTCGGCTACCAGCTCGACCGGCGGATGGCGCTGCTGAAGGGCCTGGGCGCTTCCAACGGCTGCGCCTTCGCCGACTCCCCCGGCAACACCCCGATCCAGCGCATGGCGAACGTGTCGCTGCGACCGGCGCCCGACGGTCCCACCACCGAGGAGCTGATCTCCGGCGTCGACCGGGGCATCTACGTGGTGGGCGACAAGAGCTGGTCCATCGACATGCAGCGTTACAATTTCCAGTTCACCGGTCAGCGGTTTTATCTGATCAAGAACGGCAGGCTCGCCGGGCAGTTGCGCGACGTCGCCTACCAGGCCACGACCACCGACTTCTGGCGGTCGATGGCGGCGGTCGGCGGGCCGCAGACGTACGTGCTCGGCGGGGCGTTCAACTGCGGCAAGGGGCAACCGGGCCAGGTCGCCCCGGTCAGCCACGGCTGCCCGTCGGCGCTCTTCCGCGGCGTGCGCGTCCTCAACACCGCCCAGGAGAGTGGCAGTTGAGCGCGTACGGCGAGCGGGCGGATGAAGGCGGCGGCCGGGCGAGCCGGCAGGAGAGGAGCGGGATGAGCCCCCAGGAGATGATCGAGAAGGCTCTTGAGCTCTCCACGGCCGACGAGGTCGTTGTGATCGTGGACGAGGGGTCGAGCGCCAACCTGCGCTTCGCGGGCAACACCCTCACCACCAACGGCGTGTCCCGCTCCGCGCAGCTCACCGTGATCTCGATCGTGGGGCGGGGCGTGGGCGTGGTGTCACGGGCGGCGGTCCGCCCCGACCAGCTCGACGACGTCGTGGCGGCCGCCGACCACGCCGCGGAGGACGCCCAGCCGTCCGAGGACGCCCGGCCGCTGCTGGAGGGCACCCGATCCGACGGCTGGGACGACCCGGCCGAGCCGACCTCGATAGGGGTGTTCGGCGCCTTCGCCCCCGCCCTGGGCGAGGCCTTCACCGCGGCCGAGGCGAGCGGGCGCAGGCTGTACGGGTTCGCCGAGCACACGGTCACGACGACCTTCGTGGGCACCTCCACGGGCACCAGGCTGCGGCACACCCAGCCCACCGGCCGCCTGGAGCTCAACGCCAAGTCCTTGGACATGAAGCGCTCGGCATGGACGGGCGTGTCCACCCGCGACTTCTCCGACGTCGACGTGGCGGCTCTGGACGCCACGCTGGCCCGGCGGCTCGAGTGGGCGAAGAACCGTGTCGACCTGCCCGCGGGCCGGTACGAGACGCTGCTGCCGCCGACGGCCGTGGCCGATCTGATGATCTACCTGTACTGGACGGCCGGAGCCCGCGACGCCCTGGAGGGACGCACCGTCTTCTCCAGGCCCGGCGGCGGCACCCGCGTCGGCGAGGTCCTCTCCGAGTCGCCGATCCGCCTGTACGGTGACCCCGCCGAGCCGGACATCGAGTGCCCGCCGTTCGTGGTGGCGCACGCCTCCAGCCGGGAGAACTCGGTGTTCGACAACGGGCTGCCGCTGGCGGCCACCGACTGGATCTCCGACGGCAGACTGGCCAACCTGCTGCAGACCCGGCACTCCGCCGAACTGACCGGCCTGCCGGTGACCCCGGCCATCGACAACCTGATCATGCGAGGCCCCGGGGGCGGCCGGCCGCTGGAGGAGATGATCGCCTCCACCGAGCGCGGCCTGCTGCTCACCTGCCTGTGGTACATCCGCGAGGTCGACCCGCAGACGCTGCTGCTGACCGGCCTGACCCGCGACGGCGTCTACCTGGTGGAGAACGGCGAGGTCGTGGGCGAGGTGAACAACTTCCGCTTCAACGAGAGCCCGGTGGACCTGCTCCGCCGCCTCACCGAGGTCGGCGCCTCCGAGCAGACCCTGCCGCGCGAGTGGAGCGACTATTTCAACCGCGCGATCATGCCGGCGATCCGGGTGCCCGATTTCAACATGTCGACGGTCAGCCAGGCCAGCTAGGCCCTGCCTGGCAGACCGTGCCGTGGCGAGGAGGGGGCCCTCCACCGGGGGCCCGCCGCGGGCGGGCTCAGTCGTCCTCCAGCCGGAATCCGACCTTCATCCCGACCTGGAAGTGCCCGACCTCCCCCTCCTCGATGTGCCCTCTGATCTCGGTCACCTCGAACCAGTCGAGGTGACGCAGGGTCCGGGAGGCGCGGCGGACTCCGTTGCGCACGGCCGCCTCGATGCTCTCCCCCGAAGTGCCGACTATCTCGGTCACCCGGTACGTTCGATCTGTCATCTCATGCTTCTTCCCGGAAAGCGATGATTACATGACCGTTCGCCACCAGCCGATATGAGGCCTAGATTGGGAATCGTGAAGGGATGGCACAAGCGCCCGGTGGTTCATCAGGTGACGGATGCCCAGCCCTCCCTGAGTGCCGACATCGGCAAGCGCGAGAAGAGCTACTTCATCAAGATGGGGATCCGGCTGATCTGCCTGATCCTCGCCTTCACCGTGCCCGCTCCGCTACCCGTCCGACTACTGCTCTTCGCCGGTGCGATCTTTTTACCATACATTGCCGTGATCGGGGCCAACGCGCCGCCACGTGGGGTGACGGGAGCCCCTGACGTGGAAGATTCCGGACAGAGCGAGATTCCACGCCACCGACGCGAGATCGGGTCGTGACTAAGTCTTGACGCACTCTAAGGGTTGTAGGTGTACGCTTTAGCCAAGTGCCCTGGTCCCCCGTCGGGGCACTGGTGCCGGCGTTCCGGGCCCCCGTCGGAACGCCGATGAAGCGACGCCGGGTGGTTTGCCCCCGTGGGCGGGCGAGTCGCGATCGTGTCGCAGAACTCCAGCCGCATGCTCGCCTCCTTCTACGGGGTGAGCGGCTACGGCCGCATGCTCGT
>NZ_JBEXUE010000134.1:0-22028 GCF_040614275.1 Streptosporangium sp. NPDC006013 | reverse complement strand
ACAACCTTGAGGTCGCCCGATGAGTGTTGGCACCACCCAGTCACGCCAAGGGCTCGGCAGCCGGCTCGCCGCGCTGGCTCGGATCGTGGAGCTGGCTGCGCTCCAGCCTGAGCGCCAGGACGCGCGAGCGGTCACCGCAGTCGACCACGGCGCACATCTCCACCACCCCGTCCTCGGGCTGGGAGATGTGGGCCCTGCCCGCCCGGGGCGGGCGTGCGCTGTTGATGATCTTCCCGCTTCTGGTCAGCTCGGCCTGGGCCCTGCCGGTCAGGTGACAGGAGACGCTCGCCGGCGGCCGCCTGCCGGCCAGGATCTCGGCGACGGCCTGCGCGAGGGCGCGCAGCCGCCGCTCGTCGGGGATCGCCCCCGGCGGGCCCCAGATCAGCGGCTTCCCGGTCGGAGGTGCCGGAACCTCGGGTTCGAGGGCGAGGGCGAGGGTTCCCTGCACGTACGGAGGCATGGCCGGGATGTCCGTCGCGGGGCGGTCCTCGTCGTAGGGCGGCTCGGCGGCGGGGGACGGCGCGATCCGGGGTAGCGGCGCCGGACGTCGTGGGGGCGACATGGGTGACTCCGATTGGGCTCGGCTTGCGGGTGGGGAAACTGACACTTGAAGGAGTTTCCGGCCCGCTGCCCAGATACGTGGTCCGCCAGCTTTCTGAAAATTCCGGTTGGTTCGTCCCTTCGGGCGGAGAAGGTGACCTTGAGCTGGAGTGGTCCATCCCCGAGGGGGGCGGGTTCCGGCCCGAGCCGTGATCTTCGCTGGACGGCCGAAACCGCTTCAGGAGCCGGGCGGCCCGGTGTCAGGGCCGCCAGGCGCCGCACCGGGGGGCGCGGCCGGCTCGCCGGAGTCGATGTCGGGTTCGGGCTCGCGGCCGGGGGTCATGATGTTCAGCTTCCTGATCAGGAAGCTGAACACGGAGTAGTAGATCACCGCGTAGACCAGCCCCATCACGATGACGATCGGTATCCCCCGGGCGTTGGGCGCGGTCCCGTACAGGCCCAGGTCGATCAGCCCTGAGGAGAAGCTGAAGGCGAGCTTGGCGCCCAGGGCGGAGGCGAGGGCCAAGGAGATGCCGGTCAGCACGATGTGGATCACGAACAGCACCGGAGCCACGAAGATGAAGGCGAACTCGATCGGCTCGGTGATCCCGGTGAGGAAGGCGGTGAGCGCCGCGGAGATCATGATCGAGCCGACCGCGGTGCGCCGGTGCGGCGGTGCGGCCCGCCAGATGGCGATCGCGGCGGCCGGCAGGCCGAACATGAGAACCGGGTAGAAGCCGGCCTCGAAGCCGCCGTAGCCGACGGCGCCGCTGTTGAAGCAGATCAGGTCCCCGGCGAGTTTCTTGCCGTCGACCACGCACTCGGGGACCTGGGTCCAGATCACGTTGTTGACGATGTGGTGCATGCCGAGGGGGAGCAGGGCGCGGTTGACCATGCCGTAGACCCCGGCGCCGAGTTCGCTGTTGGAGGCGAGCCAGGTCCCGGAGGCGCGGACCCAGCCGCCGAGCACCGGCCAGACGAAGCCAAGGAACACCCCGATCACGAGCCCGGCGAAGGCGGTGAGGATCGGCACCAGGCGGCGCCCGCCGAAGAAGGCCAGCCAGGTCGGCAGCCTGGTGCGGTGGTAGCGCTGCCAGAGCAGTGCCGAGACCAGGCCCATGATGATGCCGCCGAGCACCCTGGTCGGGTTCTGCGCGCCGAGGTCGAGTACCACGCTGGGAACGCCAGGGGTGGCCCGCTCGAACACCTCGGTGGTGATGGACTCCCTCAGGTCGGCGTCGAACAGGATGAAGAACATGTTCATGCTGACGGCGTGGAAGACCAGATAGCCGACAAGCGCCGCCAGGGCGGTGGAGCCGTCGGCCTTGCGGGCGAACCCGATGGCGACACCGATCGCGAACAGGATGGGCAGGTTGTCGAAGAGCGCGCCGCCCGCCGTGCCGACGACGCGGGCCACATCGTCGAGCAGGACGTTGTCGGTCCGGCCGAGGAGGTCGTCCCGGCCGAGCCTGAACAGCAGGCCCGCGGCGGGCAGGACCGCGATCGGCAGCATCAGAGAACGTCCCAGGCGCTGGAGCACGCTCATCGCGGCGGACCCGGGCCGGTGGGCGGCGGACAGGCCCGCGTCCGCCGAGGGGGGACTCATCGGGCTTTCCTCCAGGGGGTGGGAGGGAGGAGTGCGGCGAAGGGTGGGGTCAGGCGCGGCGGGTCGGTAGCTCCAGGATCGTACGGAGTTGGTAGCGGTCGGCGCGATAGGTGGAGACCCCGAGTTCGGCGCAGACGCCTCCCGCGTAGGAGCGCCGCTGCAGCAGCAGCACGGCCCCGCCGCGTGGCAGTTTCAGCAGGTCGGCGTCTCCGGGATCGGCGATGCCGCCGTCGATGGTGAGCTCGCCGGCGTCGAGCACCAGGCCGTAGCGGGTCTCCAGCAGGGCGTAGAGGGAGCGGCCTGTCAGGTCGTGGGTGTCGAGGTCGGGTGCGATGGAGACGGGAATGTGCGCCCGCTCGATGCACATGGGCTCGCCCGCCGCGGTCCGCAGCCGTTCGATGAAGTGGACCTCGTCGCCCGGCTGGATGCCGAGCTCCCTGGCCAGGTGCGCGCTGGCCCTGACCACCCGGCGGTCCAGGTCGCGGGAGCCGGGTTCCATGCCCCTGGTGCGCATCTCCTCGCTGAAGGAGGTCAGCCGCAGGGCCATCTCGATCTTGGGGCGGGCCACGAAGGTGCCCTTGCCGGCGACCCGCTGGAGCCTGCCCTCGGAGACCAGGTGGTCGACGGCCTGCCGGACGGTCATGCGGGATAGGCCGAAGCGCTGGCAGAGCTCGCGCTCGGACGGGATCGCGGTGCCGATCGCCAGCTCGTTGTTCTCGATGAGATCGAGCAGGATCTCCCGCAGCTGGAAGTACTTGGGCACCGGGCTGTCCGGATCGATCTGGGCCACAGGATCCTCCCCCCTCGATCTGAGGTGTCTGATGAGTTATGGTTCGTACTGGTCTAGTCCGGACTAGACCACAGGCCGGAAAAGGGTGTCAACGTACGGACCGGAGACGGATCGATAACGGCCCGATCTCGTCCGTCCGAGCCGAAGGATGAGCGCGAGATGACGACCAAGATGCGCAGCGAGATAGCCGAGCAGCCCGCCGCGTTGCGAGCCACGCTCGACGCCCTCCTCCCCAGGGTCGGGGAGGTGGAGCAGCTCGCGGGGCAGACCCGCCAGCTGCTGTTCATCGCCCGTGGCACCTCCGACAACGCCGCAGTCTACGGCCGTTATCTGGCCGAGGCGCACACGGGCAGGCTCTCCACGCTCGCCGCCCCCTCGATCGCCACCACCTACCGGCGCAGGCTGGACCTCGACGGCGTGCTGGCCGTCGCCCTCTCCCAGTCGGGCAGGACCGAGGAGATCGTCGAGACCCTCGCCTGGGCGAAGGACTGTGGGGCCCGGACCGTGGCCATCACCAACGGCGGAGAGCAGAGCCCCCTGGCCCAGGCCGCGGACCTCGCCCTGTGCACGGTGGCGGGCGAGGAGAAGGCCGTCCCCGCCACCAAGACCTACACCACCCAGCTCGCCGCCCTCGCCGTGCTCGCCCTCGGTCTCGGCGCGGACGTCGACCCCGGCGACCTGCGGCGGGTCCCGGACGCGGTCGAGAAGCTGGTCGGCGACCCGGGCGATCTGGAGGCGATCGTCGAGGGGCTGGCGGACAAGCCCGGCGTCGTGGTCTCCGGCCGGGGGCTGGCCTTCTCCACCGCGCTGGAGCTGGCGCTCAAGCTCAAGGAGGCGTGCTACCTGCACGCCATGGGCCTGTCGTACGCGGACCTGCTGCACGGCCCGATCGCCGTGGTCGACTCCGACACCCCGGCGATCCTGGTCGCGGCGGGCGAGGGCCCGACCCTGGCCGGCACCGTGGCGCTCGCCGAGCGGGTGACCGGCGCGGGGGCCTCGGCCTACACGGTCGGCGGCGGTACCGCGCTCTCCTCGGTCTCCACCGCCGCGCTGAACGGCCCCGACCTGCCCGAGTGGGTCGCGCCACTGGGCCTGATCGTCCCCGGTCAGCTGCTCACCGAGGCGCTCGCGCGCAGGCTGGGGATCGACCCGGACGCCCCGCGTGGTCTCAACAAGGTGACCCAGACCGACTGATCGCGATACCTCCTCTAGCCTGCCCATAGCCCTGGGGACAGGGTGATCACAACTGGAGGGCGACATGGCGGCCGACGCCGACGCGATCATCGCTGGACTCGGTGGTGCGGACAACATCATCGAGATCGAACCGTGCATCACCCGGCTCCGCACCGAGGTGCGTGACGCCTCCAAGGTCGACCAGGTGGCCCTGCGGGCGGCCGGCGCGCACGGCGTGATGGTGGCCGGCGGCGTCGTGCAGGTGGTGGTGGGCCCCGAGGCCGACACGATCGCCGGCGACATCGAGGACATCATCGGCTGAGGGAGGTGTTCTCGCGGACGGGGGCATGCCGAGGGGAGTGCGGTGACCACGGTTCTGGCACCGGTCGCGGGGGTGGCCGTGAGACTCGACTCGGTACCCGACCCGGTCTTCTCCGAGGGCCTGGTCGGGCCCGGCATGGCGATCGAGCCGGACAGGGCGCCCGGCCGGGTGTTCTCCCCCATCGCGGGCACCATCGTCAAGCTGCACCCGCACGCGTTCGTGGTCGTCGGCGACGACGGCAGGGGAGTCCTGGTCCACCTGGGTATCGACACGGTTCAGCTCAGGGGCGAGGGCTTCGAGCTGCTGGTCGCGGAGGGCGATCGGGTGAGCGCCGGGCAGCCGGTGGTGGCGTGGGACCCGGCCGGGATCGAAGCGGGTGGGCGCCGCCCGATCTGCCCGGTCGTGGCGCTGGACGCCACCGCGAGCGCCGTCATCGGCCTCGCCGAGGGGGTCGTGGACGCCGGTGACCGGCTTTTCGAGTGGAGCGATCCGGCCTGACGGCCCGCGGGGCCGGGAGATGGCGAAGAATGTGAAATGGTGTTGAGCCATCGGATGGCCAAAGGCCGGCAAACACACCGTGTGGTCTAGACCGCACTGTCGACTCTGAGGAGGAACACGTGGCCGAGCGCCATGTCACCGTCACGTCGGAGGTCGGCCTGCACGCCCGGCCCGCCGCGACGTTCGTGCGGGCGGCGACCAAGGCGTCCCTGGACGTCACCATCGCCAAGGGGGCCGGCTCACCGGTGAACGCCAAGAGCATCCTGTCGGTCCTCGCACTCGACGTCAGGAGGGGGGACATAGTGGTGATCAGGGCCGAGGGCGAGGGCGCCGAGGAGCTTCTCGACCAGTTGGCGGGCATCGCGTCGGCACCGTGAGCCGAGGTGTCTCTGGTTCGCCGGTCGGTTCGGAGCGCGGGCGCCGGGACATCCGCCCGGATAGCGTAAGAGGCATGGCTCGGTGGATGCGTGTGACGGGGATCGCAGTGATCGCGACGATGGCGGCCGGATGTGTCGGCACCGGAAGCGCCGTTCCACCGGCGTCCGGTGCGGTCGGGGGCGGTGAGTCCTCCGCGAGCGTGAGCCCGGCGGAGTCCGCGGGCCCGGCGGCCGCGCCCGCCGAGACGGCGAAGCCCGGGACAGCGAAGCCCGAGACGGCGAAGCCGGCCGGTGTGGAGGCAGTGCTCGCCTCGATGAGCCTGGAGGAGAAGGTCGGCCAGCTCTTCATGCCGGTGCTTTACGGTCAGGCGGCCGACACGGTGTCGGGGGAGAACCAGGCGCGGTTCGGCGTGGACACCCCGGCGAAGATGGTCGCCCGCTACCGCCCCGGCGGGGTGATCCTGTTCCCCTGGGCGGGCAACGTCAAGAACGTCAGGCAGGTCGTGGCACTGACCAACGGGCTGCAGAAGGCGTCGCCGGAGATCCCGCTGCTGATCGGCGCGGACCAGGAGAACGGCCAGGTCTCCCGGCTCGCCCCGCTGGTCACCAACCTGCCGGGAGCCTCGGTCATCGGCTCGACCGGCGACCCCTCGCTGGCCCGCCGGGCCGCGGAGGTGACCGGCCGCGAGCTGCGCGTCCTGGGTATCAACCTCGACTTCGCCCCCGTCGCCGACGTCAACATCAACCCGCGCAACCCGGTGATCGGCCCGCGCGCCTACGGCTCCGATCCGAAGAAGGTCGCGCCGATGGTCGCCGCCGCGGTCCGCGGCTTCCACGACGCGGGGGTCGCGGCCACGGCCAAGCACTTCCCCGGCCACGGTGACACCAACGTCGACAGCCACACCGGTCTGCCGGTGATCAAGCACTCGCTGTCCCAGTGGAAAAGGCTGGACGCCCCGCCTTTCGCCGCCGCCATCGGCAAGGACGTCGACGCGATCATGACTGCGCACGTCGTCATGCCGAAGCTCGACCCCTCCGGCGACCCGGCCACCCTCTCCAGGCCGATCCTGACCGGGCTGCTCAGGGAGAAGCTCGGCTTCGACGGGGTCGTCTCGACGGACGCGCTGGACATGGCGGGGGTGCGCAAGAGGTATGACGACGGGGAGGTGGCGGTACGGGCGATCCAGGCCGGGGTGGACCTGCTGCTCATGCCGCCGGACTACCGCGAGGCCCATGGGGCGCTGCTGGCCGCGGTGAAGTCCGGGAAGATCTCGGAGGCGCGGCTCGACCAGTCCGTCCGGCGCCTGCTGAAGCTGAAGGCCGCCCGTGGCCTGCTGGAGAGGGCGCCGGTCGCCGACCCGGCCAGGGCCGAGCGGGTACTGCGCTCGGCCGGGCACCTCAAGGTCGCCCGGCTCATCAACTCGCAGGCCCGCTGAGCGAGCTTTAAGATCGCGACCGCGGCCTGGGCCCCGGTCGCCGTGGTCATGTACCCGGCCATGGTTCGCTCATGGTCACGGTTCTCTCGCGGTCACGGCCGGGTCCGTGCCGCGGAACCGGGTCAGGCGGCCTGGAGGCTGCCGGTCCTGGCCAGCGAGACGACGAGGGACTGGATGACGCGCATGAGGAGGGCCTCGATCAGCATGACCGCCGCCTTGGCGAGCATCGTGGAGAGGAACCCGGACATAACAACCTCACAGGGAGAAGGATCGCTTAATGCGATAATCCACACCAAACAGGACTAAGTCACCAGCTAGGAGATTACCGTTCGGTGAACGTTCGGTGACACCTGTCGAGTGGATGCCTGGAAGGCGACCCCGGCGGCCGTGGTGGCGGCGGCACTGCCCAGGGCGATGAACCACCCCACCGGCCCGAGGAAGCGGCAGCCGAAGAAGTGGCAGAGCCCGGGAACCGAGACGGTCATGCCCAGAACGCCGAGGGACAGGAGCGAGGCCAGCACCACGGTGCGATCCCGGGTGCCCAGGGCCAGGGTCTGCAGCAACTGCGTCGACACCAGTGCGACCAGTCCCATCGTGTCCGCCCGCCCACGCGTACCGGTCATCCGGCCGATCGCCCAGGCCGCGCCCGCCGCACTCGCCGTGGTGACGGCCCGCAGGTAGATGTCCCGGGTCAGGGAGGCTCCCAGCGAGGCCTCCGGGCCCTCCTCCAGCAGCTTCTCCGGACTGGTCGCGGTCGGTGGCCGGGAGGCCACCGCCATCGCGGGCAGCATGTCGGTGAGCAGGTTGACCAGCAGCAGCTGCCGGGCGTTCAGCACGTTCCGGCCGCTGATCAGGCTGGATCCGACCGCGAAGACGATCTCGCCGATGTTGCCGCCCAGCAGGATGCTCAGGGCGTCGCGGACCGACCCCCACATGGCCCTGCCCTCGATGATCGCATCGACGATCGTCTCGATGCGGTCGTCGGTCACCACGATGTCGGCCGCGGCCCTGGCCGCCGGGGTCGCGCGGGAGCCGAGGGCGATCCCCACGTCCGCGAGCCGGATCGCGGGGGCGTCGTTGGCGCCGTCCCCGGTGACCGCCACGACCTTGCCGGCCCGGCGCAGACAGCCGACGATCCTGGCCTTGTGGGCCGGGGTGGTCCTGGCGAAGACCGTCACGTCCGGCAGAGCCTCCAGCAGGGTCTCGTCGTCCATCCCGTCCAGCTCGGGCCCCGTCATGATCTGCCCGCCGTTCAGCACGTTCAGCTCGACGCCGATCGCCTCCGCCGTGCTCGGATGGTCACCCGTGATCATGATGATGCGTACGCCCGCCCGTGTCAGCCGGCCGACGCTTTCGGCCGCCGTGGGCCTCACCGGGTCGGCCAGGCCGAGGAAGCCCAGGAAGCACAGGCCCTGGATGCGGGACTCGTCGAGGTCGCGACGGTCGGAGGCGGCGCGCTCCGCGACCGCGAGCACCCGGTAGCCCTGCCGGGCGAGCTGGTCGAGCTCCTTCTCCAGCTCCGCCTCAAGGGAATCCGTGAGGCGGACCACCTGGCCGTCGCGGAGTACGGACGTGCAGCGGGTGACCACGACCTCCGGAGCGCCCTTGACGCTCAGCAGCGGCCCCGAGTCGCTCGCGCCGAGTACCGCGTGATAGCCGCGCCCGGGTTCGAAGGGAAGCTCGTCGACCCTCTCCCAGCTCCCCGTGCCCTCCCTGGGCACCACGCCCAGCAGCTCGGCCCCGTTCACCACGGCGCGATCGGTGGGGTGCGCGATGGGACGCCCCTCATCGTGCCGCGGGCACGCGCGCAGCCCCGCGGCCACGATGTGCCTCATCTCGGGCGTCAACGCCTCGACGAGACGTTCGTCCTGCCCGTCCGAGACGCACCGCAGGCTGATGCGCCCCTCGGTGAGCGTCCCGGTCTTGTCGAAGCAGAGCACGTTCACCCGGCCGAGGGCCTCGATCGTGGAGGGGTTGGGCACCAGGGTGTTGCGGGTCGACAGCCGCCGGGCGGCGGCGAGTTCGGCGACCGAGGCGACGAAGGGCAGCCCCTCGGGCACGGCGGCGACGGCGAGGCTCACCGCGGGCGCGAGCGCCTCGATCATCGACCTGCCGCGCAGCAGGTCGGCGGCGAGCAGGACGAAGCCGGAGCCGACCGCGACCGGAAGGATCCGGCGGCTCAGCTTCCGCAGTCGCAACTGCACGCCCGAGACGGGTGGCCGCTCCTTGGCGAGCCTGGCGGTCCTGGCGGCCTCGGTCGCCTCGCCCGCCGCGACCACCACGGCCAGCCCGCTACCGGCCGCCACGGTCGTACCCTCGTAGACCATCGAGCTCCGGTCGGCGACGGCGGGTGCGTCGACGGGCGCCGGCGACTTGGTGACGAGCTGGGACTCGCCGGTCAGTGCGGCCTCGTCGATCTCCAGGCCCGTTGCCCTGAGCACCCGGCAGTCGGCAGGCACGGTGTCGCCCGCGCGCAATTCGAGCACATCGCCCGGTACGAGGTCTTCGACCGTCACGCTCACGCCCTCGTTGGGGCGGCGCAGCCGAACCCGGATCGCGACCGACTCGGTCAGGCGATGCAACGCCCGTTCGGCGGTGAACCGCTGGCCCCCTCCGATGAACGCGTTGGCGAACACCACCGTGGCTATCATCACCGAGTCGGAGATCGAGCCGACCAGGGCCGACAGGCCCGCCCCGGTGGCCAGGACCGGGGTCAGCGGGTTGGCCAGCTCCTCGGCGGACGCGCGGAGCAGCGAGGCGGGACGCTCAGACTCCGCGGATCCCGCCGAGCTCCTGCGCCGGATGGCCTCGGCCTCGGTGATCCCGCTGGGCGAGGAGCCCAGCAGGGACAGGACGTCCTTGGTCGACATCGCGTGCCAGGGGGTCTGGTCCACCCGGACCGGCGGCGTCTCCTGCCCGGCGTGCCAGCCCGCCCACACACCTGTGACGATGGCGGCCATCGCGGTGCAGTCACTTGAGAGCTGCGCCCTGCCCAGTGACCGCGACGGCGGCCCGAGGGCGGTCAGCGCGCCTCCGGCGGTCGCTCCCGTGGCGTCGAGCCATGCGCACCGCTCGCTCGTCTTCCTCGCCGGTGCCAGGCAGCTCAGCAGCAGGTGGATCTCCTCGAGTGCGCCGATCACGTCCGCCTCCCAGGGCACCCGGCCCGAGCGGGACAGCACGCCGATACCCAGGTCGGCGTGGGCCAGCGCGGTCATGCGGCGTCCCGACACCACGGCGACCCCGTGACCGTCCGCCTGGAGCTCGCGGACCGACCGGGTCAGCCGGGAGGTGTCCAGTACGAACTCGTCGATGCCGAGCCGCAGACCGAGCCCCAGATCACCTCCCGCCAGCAGCACGGTGCCCGCGGCCTTGGCCGCGGTGACGATCGCGTCGGCCAGCGGGTCCACCTGCGGCGCCATGCCGACCAGGGCCACGGGAACGCCCTGCCTCGCCACGCGGACGGCCCGGAGCCCCCGAGCCTCCCATTCCTCGGCGTCCGCCGCGATGAGCCTGGCCGGGCCCGGCACCGGCTCGGCCGTCCACTCCTCGTGTTCCCGCCGCGCGCCGGGGTCGGCGAGGTCGAGCAGGGCGTAGAGCCGCGCGTGCAGTCCGTCGGTGTCGGCGTCGCCGAGGGGTACGATGCGGTCGATCTCCCAGGAACCCGTGTCGAGCACTTCGGCGTCGAGGATGACCGTGTCGATGCCGTCCATGTGGCGCAGGGCGCGGCTGTTGAGAACGACCGCCCCGCGCCGCGCCAGGGCGCGCCCGATCGCGGAGGCGAAGGATTCGCGGCCCAGCTTCGCGGCGTTGGGGGTCGCCGCGGTGAGCATGGCGATGGTCCGTTCCCGGTTTTTGCCGAGGAGGTACGTCAGCCCGGTGGCGCCCACCGCCACCTGGCTCGCGACGTGCTCGAACCGTCGCACGGGGCTGGTGGACATGGGGGACGGGCGCGGTTTCCTGGCCGTGCGGATGTGGCGGTAGGAGCCCCCCCACGAACCCAGGTCGTGCTCATGCCTCTCCCAGGCCCGTCGCGTGTCGCGCGTCTCAAGGTAGCGGCCGACGGCGGTGGCCGACTGGACGAGCATCCCCAGCGGACGCAGCGCCAGCGTGTAGGTGACGATGTCCGCCGTCTCGAGCAGGGCGGAGGCGGTCGGAACGCCGAGGTGGCGGTCCAGCTCGGTGCGGACCTTCGGGGTGGACTCGGCCAGGCTCAGCAGGGCGGGAATGATCGGAGTGAGCGGCAGCACGTGCATCACCCGCCCGGCGAGCGCCATGCTCGTTCCGACCAGGCTCCCGCCGAGCCGGATGCCCATGCGTGTGTGGCTCCGCACCGGGTTGGCGATGCGGTGCTCCGCGTATTCGGAAGCGAGGGACACCGGGCCCGGCAGCGACTCGTCGTCAAACTCGGCGTCCTCGTCCACGTCCGGCTCGCTGTCGCCGTCGCCGTCGTCAGCGTTGTCGAACGAATCGACGACCGCCACCAGCTTCTCCAGGTCGACCGAGTCGGGGTCGCACCCCACGAACACGATCCCGAGGGCGCCGTTGACCTCCGCCCGCTCGACCCCCTCCACCTTCAGCAGCGAGTTCTCCAGCCGTCGCGCCGTCCGCCCGCTGCCGGGACCGCCGATCACGTACAGGTCGATGCGGAGCCCACCGGGACAGATTCGCCTCCCTCGGGAATGCCGCAGGGCGTTGCGGATCACCTCGGGCATGGCGCCCCAGAGAGTTTCCGCGGGAAGTGAGAGCAGGCGGGGCAGGAACATCCGGATCTCCAGTAGACGAGATGACGAGGCCGATCAGGCCGTGGTTACACGTGGCCCGATCGGCCCCATCACTGTGATCACTTGGAGGTGCTCCTGCGGGTCGAGGACTTCGGGCGGGCGGCGGACCTGGTGGCCCTGGAGGCGGAGCTCGCGGCACGGGAAACGGACGCCGAGGTCCGCGATGCGGATCTGGTGGCCCGTGACGCGGGCCTGGTGGCGCGCGACGCGGTCTTGGCGGTCCGTGAGGTGGTGCCTGCGGCTCGTGCGGTGGGCTTCGTGGTCCGGGACGTCGTTCGCGAGGTGGTGCCTGCGGCTCGTGAGGTGGGCCTGGCGGCGCGTGACGTGGTCTTGGCGGTCCGCGAGGTGGGCTTCGTGGTCCGGGACGTCGTCCGCGAGGTGGTGCCCGCAGCTCGTGAGGTGGACCTGGTGGCACGCGATGTGGTCTTGGCGGTCCGTGCGCTGGGCTTCGTGGTCCGGGACGTAGTCCGCGTGGTGGTGCCTGCGGCGCGTGCCGTGGGTTTGGTGGCGCGTGCCGTGGGTTTGGTGGCGCGCGTGGTGGTGCCTGCGGCTCGTGCCGTGGGTCTGGCTGCGCGTGCCGTGGGTTTGGCGGCCCGTGCGGTGGTGCTTGTGGGCCGGGTGGTGGTGCCGGCGGCTCGTGCCGTGGGTCTGGTGGCCCGTGCCGCGGGTTTGGCGGCCCGTGCCGCGGGTTTGGCGGCGCGTGCTGCGGGTTTGGCGGCTCGTGCGGTGGGCGTCGGAGCCCGGGGCGCGGAGACCGGGGCCCGGCCTCTCCCGCGGGCACGCTGAGCGATCATCGTCCCGACCCCGATGGCGGCCGCCACCGGCCACTCGATCAACCCCGCCACAGCCAGGGCGCCGAGCCCTCCGTAGTAGGCGATGCGCTCAGGGGGCGGAAGGAAGGACCTGGCGGTGTCGACGGCTTGGCCCGCTTCCTGCCGGCTGACGTGTGGCATGTGAACATGCGGCGGCCGGAACTGCACGGTCATCATTGGAAGGTTCAACTTCAGTGAGGGGTTGTCCTGCTTCCGGCCTGACGGTGTGTGCGTGGTGGACGCGGCGGGTGTGGTCGGCTTCCGCGCCGTATGGGCGCGTGACCGGCTCGCCTGAGCTACTGCCATGATCCCTCCTCATGGGAACCGAGGGAAGGTGCAAATGGAGCCCGCAGGAGGCCGATCACGCCTTCTACGTGCAGTTATATGGCCTGAGTGCCATGTTCGTAATCTTCCTCGAATTGGAGCCGTGAAACTCGTACCGGCCTTTGAATCGGATATTGGGGGAGGAATCTCCAATCCATCGGACCGTATGCACCCCGTTCCGGAGCGTCCTAGGAGAGGTACGGCTTGAGCTCGCGACGGGCCACGGTGCGAATGTGAACCTCGTCCGGGCCGTCGAATATGCGCATCGCGCGGGCCTGGGCGTACATCGTGGCGAGCGGGACGTCGTCGGCGAGACCCATGCCGCCATGGACCTGGATGGCGCGGTCGATGACCTCGCACGCCATCCTCGGAGCGACGACCTTGATCGCGGAGATCTCCGAGGCGGCCGCCTTCACGCCGACCGTGTCGATCATCCAGGCGGCCTTCAGGGTGAGCAGCCTGGCCTGCTCGATGGCCAGCCGTGATTCGGCGATCTGCTGCTGCACCACGCCCTGCTGGGCCAGCGTCTGGCCGAAGGCCACCCGGTTGGCGGCGCGGGTGCACATCAGCTCCAGGGCGCGCTCGGCCATGCCGATGGCACGCATGCAGTGGTGGATGCGACCGGGGCCGAGACGGGCCTGGGCGATGCGGAAGCCGTCGCCCTCCTCCGCGATCAGGTTCGAGGCGGGTACCCGGACGTCCGTGAAGACGATCTCGGAGTGGCCGTGCTGCTCCTGGTAGCCGAAGAGCGGTAGGTGGCGGACGACCTCCACACCCGGCGTGTTCATCGGGACCAGGATCATCGACTGCTGGCGGTGCGGGGGGCCGTCCGGATCGGTCTTGCCCATCACGATCAGGATCTCGCAGCGCGGGTCGGCGACCCCGGTGATGAACCACTTGTGGCCGTTGATCACGTACTCGGAGCCGTCGAGCCGGATGGAGGTGGCGATGTTGGTCGCGTCGCTTGAGGCCACGGCGGGCTCGGTCATCGCGAACGCCGAGCGGATCTCCCCGGAGAGCAGGGGCTTGAGCCACCGGTCCCGCTGCTCGGGCGAGCCGAACATGTGCAGGACCTCCATGTTCCCGGTGTCGGGGGCCGCGCAGTTCAGTGCCTCGGGCGCGAGGTCGATGGAACGGCCGGTGACCTCGGCCAGGGTGGCGTAGTCGAGCACCGACATGTTCGACTCATCGGGCAGGAACAGGTTCCAGAGGCCGCGTGAGCGCGCCTCGGACTTGAGCTCCTCCACCACCGGCGGCAGTTCATGGTTGTCGTAGCCCCTGGCCTGGCGCCACGCATGGTAGACCGGCTCCGCCGGGTATACGTGAGTTGCCATGAAATCGGTCAGATTGGCGAGGTATTCCTGAGCCTTGTCGCTGAGCGCGAAGTCCATGGCGGCAAGTTTGGCACCACCCCTTCTCCGATCGTTCACCGCCCACACTTACCCTGGAACCCGTTCCACTAAGGAGGACAGATGCTCAAGGGCGTGCTGATCGACTGGGGTGGCGTGCTCACCGTCGGCCTTTCCGAGGCGGTCGCGGAGTGGATCGTCGCCGAGAGACTCGACGCGGACCACTACCGGCAGGTGATGCGCGAGCTCATCGTCCACGCGTACGAGGGCCTGGAGAACAGCGAGAACGTGATCCACGCTCTGGAGCGGGGGGAGATCTCCGGGCTGGACTTCGAACGCCACCTGGCCGCCCGGCTGGTCACCACGGACGGCGTGCCGCCGGTCGCCGAGGGCCTGCTGGACAGGATGTTCTCCCGTTTCCACCGGGTCGAGCCGATGTACGAGATGCTCCGGGTGGCCCGTGCCGCCGGGCTGCGCACCTGCCTGCTCTCCAACTCCTGGGCGAACGAGTATCCCCGCGAGGGCTGGGACGACGTCTTCGACGAGGTCGTCATCTCGGGAGAGATCGGCATGCGCAAACCCGAGCAGAGGATCTTCGAGCACGCGCTCGGCAGGATCGGCCTGGCCGGTGAGCAGTGCGTGTTCGTCGACGACATCGAGGCCAACATCGAGGCCGCCCGGCGGCTCGGCATCGTCGGCGTGCACCACCGCGACCCCGAGGTGACCATCGCCGAGTTGGAGACCCTGTTGCGGGTCTCGCTGCGCTGACGCCCGCCCGGAGCGGATCGGGTCACTCCGCGCGGGCAGTACCACCGCGGGTCGCCGGTACTGGCACACTCGATGCGTGAATCGGCGCCGAACCGGCGCCGATGTCTTAAGAGATAGATCGAGGCATGGATGCGCGTCTACCTGCCGTGTACGCTCCCGGCGCTGGCCCGCGTGGCCACCGTGGGGGAGCTCGGCCCGGCCCCGCTGACCGGCTACGCGGTGACACCCGCGTTGATCGAGTGGTACGTCTCGGGTGACACCGAGGAACTGGAGTACGTCGCACTGACCGAGGCGGCCAGGGATTCCCTGCGGATGCTGGCCACCGACCGCGCAGACGGGGTGGAGGTCGCCGCGCGGCGGGTGGTCGTCGCCGTCGACGTACCGGAGGGCGACGTGAGCGTGAGCGCCGACCTGGACGAGCGCGCCCGGGTACGACTCGCCGCGGCGGTGCCGCTGGCGCGGATCGCCGCCGTCCACGTGGACGACCTGTCGGCGGTGAAGGACGTCGAGGCCGCCGTCGCGGCGCTGCCCGCGGCCGACCGGGGCGACGACGACGCCAGGTTCACCGTGGACGGCGTCGAGGCCAACGAGCTCCTCTGGTACGCCACCCAGGAGATTCCCGACCTGGTCGGCTGATCCCCTCTCGCGCCCGGAGTCCGGAGAGCGGGCCGACCACCCTGTCGTAGCGCCGCTCCAGCGAGGGTTTTCGCTATCCTGGGAGGCAATATGAGACACATTGTTTGGGATTGGAACGGCACGCTCTTCCACGACATCGACGCCGTCGTGGGTGCGACGAACGCGGTGTTCGAGCCGTACGGGCTGGGCTCCTACGACGCGGACCGCTTCCGTGCCGTCTACACGCGCCCGATCTGGGCCGCCTACGAGCGCATGCTCGGCCGTGCCCTCCACGAGGGCGAGTGGGAGATGCTCGATCTTGGCTTCCACGACAACTACCACCGGCTGATGCTGGAGTGCGGGCTGGCCGACGACGCGCTCTCCACCCTGGAAAGCTGGGGGAACACGGGAGGCAGGCAGTCGCTGCTGTCCATGTGGGCGCATGACCGGCTGGTTCCCAAGATCGCGGAGTTTGGCATCGACCACCACTTCACCCGGATCGACGGTCTGCGCAGCGCCTCCGGCGGGCACAAGGCCGAGTCGATGGTGGCCCACCTGGCCGCGCTCGGCATCGACCCGGCCAACGTCCTCGTGATCGGCGACAGCCTGGACGACGCGCACGCCGCCCAGCACGTCGGCGCGCGCGCGGTCCTCTACACCGGCGGCATGACCAGCCGCGCCGACCTGATGTCCTGCGGCGTCCCGGTCGTCGACACCCTCGCGAACGCCCTCGACCACGCCTAGTGCTCTGTTCCTCAACGGAGGTCGCGAACGCGCTGCGGGGAAACCGAGGCCGTCGGGCCTGCCTTCCTGACGCCAGGGCCGAGGGGATCTGTACTTCCGGTAAGGAACGTCGCACTAGGCTCTGCCCCTCGGGCCTGCGGAGGCCGCCGTATCCGAAAAATGGTCGCGGGCCGGACAGGTGAACGGTGGGGTTTCCCGGTCGGCATGGTGGAGGGGGCACCACCACAGGGCAATCCCACCAAAAACTAATGTTTTCGGCATCGGAGGCGGTCGCCATGCGCCTCGGGCCGTACCCTGGGCATCCGCACCCATTCCGGGAGGCTCCGATCAACCGCCTCGTTCTCTGGAACATCGACCTCACCCTGGTCGACGTGTCCATCGTCACCCGCGAGGCATACGCGGAGGCCTTCCGCGCTGTCACCGGCAGGCCCCTGGTCAAGCTGACCCAGCCCAACGGGCGCCCGGACTCTGAGATCGTCTTCGAGATGCTCGCCATCAACGGGATCGTCGCCGGGGACGACCACCTCCCCAGGTTCCTCGACGCGCTGGCCGAATTCTTCGGAGCCAGGCGCAGGCGCCTGGCCAAGGACGGCCGGATGATGCCCGGGGCCCGCGACGCGCTGAAGGCGGTGGCAAAGCTCGACGGCGTGGTCCAGTCGGTGCTCACCGGCACGATCAAGAGCAACGCCGTGCACAAGCTGACCGCGTTCGGCCTCGACAAGTACGTCGACTTCGAGATCGGCGGCTATGGCGAGGAGGTCTATCCCAAGGCCACCCTCCTGCAGGTCGCGCAGGGCCGGGCCAAGCAGAAGTACGGGGCGACCTTCGACGGGAGCAACACCGTGCTGATCGGCGACTCGGCCAGGGACGTCCAGGCCGCCAGGATCGCCGGGGCCGCGATGATCGGCGTCGCCTCCGGGCGCTCCCTGGCGGCCGAGCTGCACGAGGCCGGGGCGGACGCGGTCCTGCCCGACCTCGCCAACCCCTCCGAGGTGGTGGCCGCCGTCGCCAGCCTCACCTCCCCGGCCCGCCGCGCCGGTCACTACCCCGCCGGCCGCTGATTCCTGTCCGGTAGGCGGGCCGGGCGAACTCGACAGTGCTGTCTTCCCCTACCCCCTTGCCGGCCACCCTCGGGCTCACCGGCCGATCAGGCGTCGCCACCTCGGCAAGAAGGAGCGGACATTGTCAATACTCTCCCGGGCCGCCCGCGTGTTCGGATGGTCGGCGCCCAGCACCCGCTCGCAGTCGGCCAGGACCTGCTTGAACATGGCGATGGCCTCTCGCGTCCGTCCCGCCGAGTCGTGGGCGTAGGCGAGGTGGTGGCGGCTGGTCAAGGTGGCCGGCGCCCTCGGCGGCGAGTGGCGCCAGTAGATCCTCGCGTACCTGAAACCCCGCGGGCGGGGCGGGGACGGCGCCCTCGACGATCTGCTCACGCACCGGCGGCCGGGCGGCGAAGTCGGCCACTACTACCGGCAGCTCCTCACGCGACGACCTTCGCTGATCCGTCATGTGCCCCATCCTCCGATCGAACACCTCCGCCGGGCACGGATGACGCCAAACGGTGATCAACTACCTTCGCGTGCCGGAGGGTGGGAGCGGCCCGCAGGTGAAGGTCACCGCTGTGGGAGGCCGGTCAGGAAGCGGCTCGCGATGGGGGCGGCCACCGTGGAGCCGGCGCCGCCGCCCTCCACCACGATGGAGAACGCCAGGTCTCCCCGGTAGCCGATGAACCAGGCGTGCGACGGCGGTTCCTTGCCCGAGCCGAACTCCGCGGTCCCGGTCTTGCCCGCCGTGCCGGAGGGGAAGGGGACCGCGCTCGCGGTGCCCTCCACCACCACCGCGGGCATCAGCGTGCGCAGTGCCCGCAGGATCTCGGGTTCCAGCTTCCGCGGCTCGGCCTCGGGCAGCAGGGAGGCCGCCACCAGGCGAGGTGGGCGCCAGGAGCCGTCGGCGATCGCCGCGGCGACCGTGGCCATGTTGAGCGGGCTCGCCAGCACCCGGCCCTGGCCGATCGAGGCCGATGCGAGGTCGGTGTCGTCCTTGGGCGCGGGGAACTCGGCCCGTACCGCGGGCACGCCGGGCCGGACGGGGGCGCCGAACCCGAAGCTCCCGGCGACGGTGGCGAGCCGCTGCCCGCCGAGCCGGTCCACGCTGAGCGCGCCGAACGTGGTGTTGCACGAGTGCGCGAACGCCGTGCGCAACGGGAGCGTGCCGTAGTCCTTGAACCCGGCGTTGTGGAAGGCGAAGCCGCCGATGTTCTGCTCAGCCGGGCAGCTCACCTGCTCGTCCGCGGTCATGCCGTCGGCGACCAGGGCCGAGGTGGTGATCACTTTGAAGGTCGAGCCCGGCGGGTAGTGGCCCAGCAGTGCCCGGTTGAACCCGCCGGGCTTGTTGACCACGGCGAGGATCTCCCCGGTCGAGGGCCGGAGCGCGACCAGCGAGGCGGGCCTGTTCACCGCTTCCAGTGCCGAGGCGGCGGCGCGGTGGACGTCCAGGTCGATGGTGGTGCGCAGCTCCCGGCCGGCCTTGGCGGCGGCGGTGGCGAGCGTGGCGACCTTCTCGGTGCCCTTCACCAGGTCGATCCGCGCGGACGAGGTGCCGGTGAGGCGGGAGGCGTACGTCTGGGTGAGTCCCTCGACGAGTTGCTGTACCGAGCCTGGCGTGTCGGGGGTGTCGATCCGGGTGCCGTCGGCGGCGAGGATCGGCGCCCGCTCGGCCTTGACCAGCATGGTCTTGATCCGCAGGCCCGTTCCGAGCCTGGGGTGGACGGCGGCCGGGCTCCACTCCACCCGCCAGGTGCGCTCGTGCTCGACCAGTCTCAGTGCCCCCTCGTAGGCCCAGTTCACGGGCCCCTCCAGCGTCGCGCGGAACCCGACGGTGGCGGGCTCGCCGTCCCGAACGTCTCCCAGGACACTGAAGGCGGCCCCCGTCAGCTTCAGGTCGGTACGGAAACGCCGGTACCAGCGCTCGAAGTCGTCCGGCGGCTTGACGGTCAGCGCACGCATCGCCGGGTAGTCCTGCCGGCTCCACGCGGTCAGGAACATCTCCGCGGTCTCCTCGGGCGAGCCCTCGGTGTGCAGTGCCCATACAGTGCCCGCGCTCGCGGTCGCCAGCACCAGCGCGGTCGCGATGGCCAGATGTCTCAGCCTCATGGCAGTGGTCGCCCTTCGTCGTCGGGGACAGAGTCGGGGACAGAGGAGACCAGAGAGTTGTCCCTTATGTCCAATATTTGGGACAGGGTGAGATCGATAGCCGAATGGATATCGGTGCTGGTGGTGACGTGTTTTCCGGGGGCGCCGGCGAGGGTGTGTGTGGTCGGTCCACACGGTGTGCCGGGGCGATATGTGAACCCCGGGGATGACATTCGGTTGGGGCGCCGAGAGGATAGGGCCATGGTTGAGGAAGGTGCGCTGCTCTGGGAGCCCTCCCCGGAGGTTGTGAGGGACGCGAAGGTCACCCGTTATGCGGAGTGGCTGGGCCGGGCCGGTGACTACGAGTCCCTGTGGCAGTGGTCGGTGGACGCCCCGGCCGAGTTCTGGACGTCGATCTGGGACTACTTCGGGGTCGTGGGGGAGCGCGGTGACGGGCCGGTCCTGTCGGGGGAGATGCCCGGCACGGAATGGTTCGCCGGGGCGACGGTGAACTACGCGGCCAACGCGCTGCGCGGGGCCGCCTCCGACCCCGGACGGCTCGCGCTGGTCGCCCGCGACGAGACGGGCGGGCGGCGGACGTTCACCAGGGGCGAGCTGGCCGAGGAGGTGGCACGGGTCCGCGCGGGCCTGGCGGCGCTGGGTGTCGGACGGGGCGACCGGGTCGCGGCCTACGTACCGAACGTCCCCGAGGCGCTGATCGCCTTCCTGGCGACCGCCTCCCTGGGAGCCGTCTGGTCCTCCTGCTCGCCCGACTTCGGGGCGTCCAGCGTGATCGACCGTTTCACCCAGATCGAGCCGAAGGTGCTCGTCGCGGTCGACGGCTACGACTACAACGGCAGGAGCTTCGACCGAAGCGCGGTCGTCGACGACATCGCGGCCAGGCTGCCGACGCTGGTGGCGCGGGTCCGGATCTCGGCCGAGGACGTGCGGGGCGTGCGGAGTACGCCGGGCGCGGGCATTCCCGGCGGCTCCGGCGCGGCGGACGCTCCAGGGCCTGGGGCAGGGGCCCGTACGGTGAGCTGGACGGAGCTGCGCTCCGTCGCGGGGCCGCTCGACTTCGAGCCGGTGCCGTTCGGGCACCCGCTCTGGATCGTCTACTCCTCGGGCACCACCGGGCTGCCCAAGCCGATCGTGCACGGCCACGGCGGTGTGGTGCTCGAACACCTCAAGGCGATCTCCTTCCACCAGGATCTGGGTGAGGACGACGTCTTCTTCTGGTACACCACCACCGGCTGGATGATGTGGAACTACCTCGTCGGCGGACTGCTGGTCGGCTCGACCGTGGTGCTCTACGACGGGGCGGCGACCTACCCCCAGACCGACGCGCTCTGGCGGCTGGCCGCCGAGGAGGGGGTCACCTACTTCGGCACAGGCGCTCCTTATGTGATCGCGTCCATGAAGGCCGGCCTCAAGCCGTCGGGCCTCGACCGGCTGCGGGGGCTCGGTTCCACCGGCTCGCCGCTGCCGCCCGAGGGGTTCGGCTGGGTGCACGACGCGCTGCCGGACGTGCAGCTCGGTTCGTTCTCCGGGGGCACCGACGTGTGCACCGGTTTCGTCGGCGCGGTCCCGCTGCTCCCGGTCCGGGCGGGCGTGATCCCCTGTCGCTGCCTGGGGGCGAAGGTGGAGTCCTTCGATCCGTCGGGCAGGTCGGTGATCGGCGAGGTCGGCGAGCTGGTGGTGACCCTGCCGATGCCGTCGATGCCGGTGATGTTCTGGAACGACCCGGACGGGTCGCGCTACCGCGACAGTTACTTCTCCGAGTACCCCGGGGTCTGGCGGCACGGTGACTGGATCAAGATCTTTCCTGACGGTGGCTCGGTGATCTACGGCCGCTCCGACTCGACACTGAACCGGGGCGGGGTGCGGATGGGCACCAGCGAGTTCTACCGCGTGGTGGAAGGTTTCGAGGAGATCGCCGACAGCCTGGTGATCGACACCGGCCAGCTCGGGCAGGAGGGCCGCCTGCTGCTGTACGTCACCATGGTCGAGGGGGAGACGCTGCGGGACGACCTGGTCATGCGCCTGCGCCGGGAGCTCAGGGAGAGGCTCTCCCCGCGCCATGTGCCGAACGAGATCATCGAGGTCCCCGGCATCCCCCGCACCCTCAGTGGCAAGAAGCTGGAGGTCCCGATCCGCAAGATCCTCCTCGGTGTCCCCCCGGAGAAGGCCGCCAATCTCGACGCCATGGCCAACCCCGAGGTCCTCTCCCACTTCGTCCCGGAGGCCGACACCGCGCGGCGCTGACCGCCCCGCCCCGCCACGTCACCGGGCACGGGCCCGAGGACCGGCCTTCCCAGGCGCCGCCCGAACCATGGAGGCCGCCGAGATGCGCCCCGTGGGACGTGGCGGGGTGGTCCCGGGCTCCGGGGACATTCCTCCCGGGAGTCGGGGGCGTCGGCCCAGGCGGCCTGGGACGGGGTCCGAGTTCGCTGTCCAGGTGATGAAAAATCCTGATTCGTTCCGCCGGATCGTCGCCGGCATCGCCCTGCTCGCCTGGCCGCTGCTGGAGTTCCTCGCCTTCCTCACCGCGCCGCCGGGAAGAAGTCACGCCCCCGCGGTCTTCCGGGAGAACGCGACGACGGTGCAGGTCAGCGCGCTTCTCTACCTGTGGGCCGCGCTCGCCCTCATCCCGGTGACCTTCGCCCTGGCCCACCTGCTGCGCAGGCGCGCCCCGAGAACGACCCGAGCGCGGTGTTCCTGCTGACGCCCTGGGTGGGGTCGTTGTCGACGCCCGACTGGCT
>NZ_JBEXUE010000133.1:0-22077 GCF_040614275.1 Streptosporangium sp. NPDC006013 | reverse complement strand
CAGCGGTCCGCCCGGCCGTCGCCGTTCGGGCGCCGCTCCCGTGGTGTCCCGGCCGGGGCGCCTGGCCGCGCGGGCCCCGACCTTTGGAAGATCGCCTTGACTGACATCTTCGGCACCGAACGACTGCGCTCCACCGTCCTGGCCGCCTGGAAGGCGTCGCCCGCGCGTTTCCGCGAGGACGCCAACGCGGAGGAGGACTTCGCGCTCGGCGGCTACCGTGACCGGCTGATCGTCGAGCTCGCCCAGAACGCCGCGGACGCCGCGCTCCGCGCCGGGGTACCGGGAAGGCTACGTCTCTCGCTGCGCGAGGGTGTGCTGTCGGCGGCCAACATCGGCGCTCCCATCGACGCTCACGGGATCGAGGCGCTGTCCACGCTGCGCGTCTCCGCCAAGCGCGGCGACGCCCACGCGGCCGGCCGGTTCGGCGTCGGGTTCGCGGCCGTGGTGTCGGTCTGTGACGAACCGGTGATCGGCTCGCTCGGCTCAGGGGTCGTCCGCTGGTCCCGCGACCAGACCGCCGCCCTGGTGGCCGCCGAGCCCGAGCTGGCCAAGGAGCTCGCCGAGCGCGGAGGGCACGTCCCGCTGCTGCGCCTGCCCTTCCCCGCCGGCCCGGTCGAGATCCCCGCCGGGTTCGACACGCTCGTGCGGCTGCCGCTCCGGGACAGGGCGGCCGAGGACGCGGTCAGAGCGATGTTGCGGGAGACCAGCCCGGCTCTGCTGCTGGGCCTGCCCGCTCTGGAGGTGATCGAGGTCGACCTGGACGGGGAGACGAGGATCGTCACCGCGGAGGGCTGGAAGGTCGTCTCGGCCTCCGGGCGGTTCACCCCCGAGCAGATGGCCGAGCTCTTCGCCGACCGCCCGACCGAGGAGCGCTCCCGGCCGCACTGGCTGGTCCGCTGGGCCGTACCCGTGAGCGAGGCGACCGGGGAGCCCCGGCCGCTGCCCGCGCCGGTGCCGCCCGTGGTGCACGCGCCCACGCCGAGTGACGAGCCGCTTGACCTGCCCGTGCTGTTGATCGCCTCGTTCCCGATGGCCACCGACCGGCGGCACGTCGCACCGGGCCCGCTGGCCGACTTCCTGGTCGAGCGCGCCGCGGACACCTACCTGGAACTGCTCACCGGCCTGCCGCGGACGCCCCGGCTCCTCGACCTCGTCCCCGGCCTGATGGGCAAGGGCGAGCTTGACGCGAGCATCCGCCGGGCGATCCTGCGCAGGCTCCCAGACGCCCCGCTGCTCCCCGCGCTCTCCCTGCCGGCCGACCAGGGTTCCGAGGCCGGAGCCTCGCCCCTGCTTCCCGACGACCTCGCGGAGAGCGCCGGCGCGGCCTGGGCTCCGCCCGCGGTCGGCACGGACCTGGTCATCTCGGGGCGGCAGGCGTCCGTGGTCACGGCCACGGCCGAGCTGCTGGAGAGGGTCGCTCCGATGATCGGTGGGCTGCTGCCCGCGGGGTGGCCGTCACGGCATCCGGCGATCAACGCGCTCGGCGTCAGGCGGGTGCAGCTCTCCGACATCGTGGACATGCTCTCCGGCGACGCCGTCAAGGACAGGGATCCGGCCTGGTGGCGGTCGCTGTACGAGGTGTTGCCCGCCGACGACCCGGAGGCGCTCGGCGCGCTGCCGGTGCCGCTCGCCGACGGCCGCCTGGTCAGGGGGCCGCGCGGCACGCTGCTGCTGACCGACGGCTCCGCGCTGGATCCGGCGGTCCTCGCCCCGCTCGGGCTGCGCGTGGTGCACCCGGACGCGGCCCACCCCCTCCTGCTCAGGCTCGGCGCGGGTGAGGCGACGCCCCGCACGGTCCTGGAGGATCCGCTGACCCGCTCCGCCGTCTCGGAGTCGCTGGAAAGCCCCGCCCCGGAGCCGGTGGCCCAGGCGGTGCTCGCGCTGGTCGACGCCGCGGGGCTGACCGCGGGCGACGCGCCCTGGCTGGCCGAGCTGGCGTTGCGCGGCGCCGACGGTGAGCTGTACCCGGCGGGCGAGCTGCTCCTCGCCGACGGGGCACTGGCCGGGCTGCTCGACGCGGAGACGCACTTCGGCACCGCCGCGCCCGAGCTGGTCGAGCGGTACGGCCGGAGGGTACTCGCCGCGGTCGGGGTGCTCGACGGCTTCGCCGTGGTCAACGATCACGACGTCATGATCGACCCGGACGAGTGCGACCACGACCTCGACCGCGAGGACGAGTGGCTGGAGACGGTCCTCGACCTGCTGCCCGAGATGAACGTGCCGCCGGTCGCCCGGGAGTTCTCCGCGGTCCGGGACCTGGAGTACGTCGCCGACTGGCCCGCCGCCCTCGCTCTGCTGTCCCGCCCGCCGCTCCGCTCGGTACTGCACCCGCTGCGGGTCCTGGTGTCGGGGGAGGTCGTGGAGGTCCCGTCCTACACCGCGTGGTGGCTCTCCACACACCCGGTGCTCGGCGGCAGGCGCCCCACGCAGCTGCGGCTCCCGGCGGGTGACCCGCTGCTGTTCGGCCTGTACGGGGACGCCCCGGCGGATGTCGACGAGGCCGCGCTGGCGATGATCGGCGTCCGGAGCACGCTGGCCGACCTGCTCGCCTCCCACGGAGGCCCGGACGAGCTGCTCGATCTGCTGGGCGACCCCTCCGTGGAGGTCGACCGGGCGCAGCTCCGCTCCCTGTGGGTGGCCCTCGCCGCCGTCGACCCCGCCCGCGTCGCGCCCCCGCGCGCCGTCCGCGCGGTCCTGGGTGACGAGATCGTCGTCGTCGACGCCGCTGACGGCCGGCCGGTGTCCGCCGACGCCGGTTCGGGGAACGAGGGCGCGGGCGAGCCGGTCGTGGTCGAGGCGCCAGACCTGCTGCCGCTCGTCGCGGGACGGCCGTTGATCCTGGCCCCGTTCGACCTGGCGGAGGCGCTCTCCGAGCTGCTCGACCTGCCGCTGGCCGGTGAGGAGGCGGCTGGGGAGGTGACGTCCTCGGGCGAGGTCCGCGACGTCCCGCCCGCTGTACGGTCGCTGCTGCCGACCGCGCCCGCGAGCTACGTGGCGCACGAGCGGCTGCTGGTGGACGGTGTCCCCGCGGCCTGGCGGTTCTTCGAGGGCACGGTGCACGCCTCGGATGTGGAGGGGCTGGCGCGCGGGCTCGCCTGGGCGTCCGGCCAGTGGGGCGACCGGCTCGCGGTGGCGGCGCTGCTGCGCGATCCCGCGGCGGTGCCGCTGCTGCTCGCCGAGGCCGACCTGGACAGCTGGACCGCCTCGACCTAGGGGCTCGACCTGGACGATCGTCTCGGGCGCGCGCCGGGTGACACGTCCGCCGACCTTCGTCAGGTCACGCTCGCACCGGTTCCGGGCACGCTGCCGGAATCGGCGCGGGCGTGGCCGGCACGGGGACCGGTAGAGCGGCTCAGAGGATCGCCGTGGTGGGCTCGATCGGACCCTCGGACGGGGGCGGGGGGCGGCGGTCGCGGCGGCGTACGAACCAGAGGCCGAAAAGGCCGCCGCAGATGCCCGACACGCACATCCAGATCCACCAGCGGTGCTCGGGGTCCGGCTGCACGACCAGGAGGACGACCAGGGCGACGGCCCACAGACCCGTACCCGTGAGGATCGTGAGCGTGTCGTTGGTCTTCAACGGTTGCAGATCCGGACGTCGTGGCTGGTTCACGCGCTCCAGACTAGGCGACGGTGTCTCACTGTTCGCAAAACGGATTACGTGAAGGCGCGAATCCATCTCGAAACCATCACCATCGGCAACCGGGTCTTCCCGAAAGAGGCACTCGCTGTCACTCTGCGTGAGTGAAAGATAGTAAAACCTCCCAAATAAGTGGACTTGACCGTTTCTTCCACATCTCCGACCGGGGCTCCTCCGTGGGTCGGGAGGTGCGTGGTGGGTTCGCCACGTTCTTCACGATGGCCTACATCGTCGTGCTCAACCCTCTGATCATCGCTACCGTCCCGGACGTCGAGGGCCAGTTCATCGGCGACGGAAGTGTGCCCAACGTCCCGCTCGTCGCGGCCGGTACCGCCTTTGTGGCGGGAGTGCTCAGCATCCTGATGGGGGTCATCGGCAAGGTCCCCTTCGCGATGGCCGCGGGCCTCGGCCTGAACGCCTTCGTCACCTTCGGCATCGCCTCGCAGATGTCCTGGGAGTCGGCGATGGGCCTGGTGTTCCTGGAGGGCGTGATCATCGGGATCCTGGTGCTGACCGGGTTCCGCACCGCCGTGTTCAACGCCATCCCACCCCAGCTCAAGACCGCGATCAGCGTCGGCATCGGCCTGTTCATCGCCCTGATCGGTTTCGTGGACTCGGGCTTCGTCCGCCGGGTGGCCGCAGGACCGCCTCTGGAGCTCGGCATCGCGGGTTCGCTGGCCAGCTGGCCGATCTTCGTCTTCGTGGTCGGCCTGCTGCTGATGGTGGTGCTGGTGGCGCGCAAGACGAAGGGCGCCATCCTGATCGGCATCATCGCCACGACGGTTCTCGCGATCATCGTCCAGGCCGTCACCAAGGTCGGCGCCGCGACGGTGCCGGGACAGGACCCCAACCCGGCGGGCTGGCAGCTCGTCGTTCCGGAAATGCCCAAGGAGATCTTCGGGTTCCACAACCCGCTGGTGCTGTTCGCGGAGTTCGACCCGATCGGCGCCTTCGGCTCGGTCTCGGTCATCGTGGCCCTGCTGCTCATCTTCACCCTGCTGATCACCGACTTCTTCGACACCATGGGCACGATCGTGGGCGTCGGCGGACAGGCCGGGCTGGTCAAGGAGGACGGCACCCTGCCCAGGACCCGGGAGATCCTTCTCGTCGACTCGATCGGCGCGGCGGCCGGAGGTGCGGCCTCCGTCTCCTCCAACACGACCTACATCGAGTCGGCCGCGGGTGTCGGCGAGGGCGCGCGCACCGGCCTCGCCAGCGTCGTCACCGGTGCCCTGTTCCTGCTGGCGATCTTCTTCTCACCGCTCGTCGCCGTCGTCCCCTACGAGGCCGCCGCCCCCGCCCTGGTCGTGGTCGGCTTCCTGATGATGACCTCGATCCGGGAGATCGACTTCACCGACTACGAGATCGCCATCCCGGCGTTCCTCACGATCGTCCTGATGCCGTTCACCTACTCGATCGCCACCGGTATCGGCGCGGGCTTCGTCACCTTCGTGCTGATCAAGCTGATCAAGGGCAAGGCCCGCGAACTGCACACGCTGATGTGGATCGTCGCTGCGCTGTTCGCCGTCTACTTCGCCCTCGGCCCGATCAAGGCCCTGCTCGACCTGGGCTGAGCAGTGGTGCGGAAGCCGTCGTGGTGCTCGATTTTGTCGGCCACCATGGCGGCTTTCGCGTGTCAAGGGCGACTGCTTCACGCCAAGATTGGCGAGCCCTGGCCGTCCGGCGTGCCGTACGGCCCGCGTCGAGAAGTAAACCCCCTGGAGGGAATCACGTGCAGTCGTATATAGTTAGCAAAGGTAATGACTTATGCTAACGAATCACCCCAAGAAGGATCACGTCGCGATCCTGCGAAGCGACGCCGGTCTGGCTTCGGCCCTGCGCGTGTCTCTGGCACGACTGAACAGGCGCCTGCGCAGGCAGGCCGCGGTGCACTCGCTGACGCCCACCCAGCTCGCGACCCTCGCCGCCGTGGAACGGCATTCCGGGATAACCCCCGGAGAATTGGCCGATCTAGAGAAGGTGCAACCGCCCTCGATGACCCGCGTGATCGCCGTGCTGGTCGAGCGGGGGCTGGTGTCGCGTACACCGCACCCGACCGACCGGCGCCAGGTGACCGTGAGCGTGACCGACCAGGGTTCGGCACTGCTGAAGGAGGAGCGCCGTCTCAAGGAGGCGTGGCTGACGCGGCAGCTGAAGGAGCTGACACCCGAGGAGAGGGCGACGCTCAGGCAGGCGGCCCCGATACTGGAGAAGCTCAGCCGGATCTAGCCGACCCCGAGGAACCCGGGGCCCCGGCGGTCCCGCGTGACGCCGGGGCGTCCGCCGTGCCAGGCGGAAAGTCCAGGAGAAGGCTCGGACTGAGGGCGCGGATGCGGCGGCGGGCCGTGATGACCGCCACCGTGAACGAGCTCCAGGCCACCGAGAGTGGATCGGCCCAGGCCGTGCCCGAGACGCGGGACGGGATGTTCCGGTCGCTCCGCGTCTACAACTACCGGCTGTTCGCGGCCGGAGGCGTGGTCTCCAACGTCGGCACCTGGATGCAGCGCACCGCGCAGGACTGGCTGGTGCTCGACCTGACGAAGGGCAGCGCCGCCGCGCTGGGCCTGACCGTCGCGCTGCAGTTCCTGCCGCTGCTGCTGTTCGGCCTCTGGGGCGGCATGCTCGCCGACCGCTACCCCAAGCGGTCGCTGCTGATCGTCTGCCAGTCGCTGATGGGCCTGCTCGCGCTCACCATGGGTGTGCTCACCGTGACCGGCTCGGCCCAGGTCTGGCAGGTCTACGTGATGGCCTTCACGCTCGGCCTCATCGCCTGTGTCGAGGTGCCGACCCGGCAGGCGTTCGTCGTCGAGATGGTCGGCCGCAAGGACCTGTCCAACGCGATCGCGCTGAACTCGTCGAGCTTCAACCTGGCCCGCGTGGTCGGCCCGGCCGTCGCCGGTGTCCTGATCCACGCACTGGGCGGTACCGGTCCGATCTTCCTGATCAACGCGGTGTCGTTCGCCGCGGTGCTCAGTGGGCTGCTGCTGATGCGCACCTCCCAGCTGACCACCCCGGAACCGGTGCCCAGGGGGAAGGGCCAGCTCCGCGAGGGCCTGCGCTACGTGATGGCGCGGCCTGAGCTGCTCATGCCGATCCTGCTGATCGCCTTCGTCTCGATGTTCACGCAGTCGTTCTCGATGTCGATAGCGCTGATGGCGCGTGAGATCTTCGGGGCCGGTGCCTCCTCGTTCGGGGTCGCCTCCAGCATGTTCGCGGTCGGAGCGCTGGCGGGTGCCCTCGTGGCGGCGCGGCGGGTCAAGCCGAGCAGGCGCCTGCTGGTCGCCGGCGCCGTCACGTTCGGCCTGTTCCAGATCGCCAGCGGCCTGGCGCCCTGGTATCCGCTCTACCTGATCCTGCTCGTGCCCGCCGGCATCGCGCTGATCTCGGTGAACACCGCGGCCAATGCCAGCGTGCAGCTGGCCACCTCACCGGAGATGCGCGGCCGGGTGATGGGGATCTACGTGCTCGTGTTCACCGGGGGAGCCCCCCTCGGCGCGCCGCTGCTCGGCTGGATCTCCGAGCTGGGCGGGGTGCGTACCGGAGTCGTGATCGGCGGGGTGCTCACCCTGATCGGTGCCGCTGCGGCGACAATGCTGACAAGGCTGATCAGCAGGAGGTCGCATGCGGCTGTTCGTGGGATTACCGCCGCCGGCGCCGGCGCGGGATGAGCTCGTCCGCGCCCTCGCACCTCACCTGGTGCGATGGCCGGGGCTGCGCTGGCTGGACGCGGAGAACTGGCACGTGACGCTGGCGTTCCTGGGGGAGGTGCCCGACCGGGTACTGCCCGAGCTGCGGACGCGCCTCGCCAGGGCGGCCGCGCGGCACGCTCCGATGACGCTGTCCTTCGCCGGCGCCGGCGCGTTTCCCTCAGCGGGCAGGGCTCGGGTCTTCTGGACCGGGCTGTGCGGTGACCTCCCCCGGCTGGGCCGCCTGGCCGATTCCGTGGCGGCCGGGGCGCGCCGCGCCGGAGCCGGACAGGCGGAGCACCGGAGGTTCACACCGCATCTGAGCCTGGCCAGATGCCGCCCCGAGACGGACATCGGTCCCCTGGTCGAGGCGTTCGGGCCGTTCTCCGGCACCGAGTGGGAACTGGAGACGGTGCACCTGATACGGAGCAACCTCGGAGCCAGGGTCCGCTACGAAACGGTTGAAGAATGGGACCTGGCGGCACGGGCACCTCGTGGGCAGGGCTAGGCTCCAGGGCGTGGATCGTCCCCGTCGCTGGCTGCTGCCCACGGTGCTCGTGCTTCTCGTGCTCCTCGTGGTGATCGGCGCACTCGTGTCCTAGGGTCTGTATGGAGTTGAGATCAGGGGATTCGCCTGCCTGGTAGGCCATCGCCATGGCGCGTGGAGACCTCACCGGCGAGGAATGGTCCTTGATCGAGCCTCACCTGCCCCTGGGGGAGCGAGGCCCGATCCCGGACCTGCGGCAGCGGTTCAACGCCGTGATGCGGCGGTTTCGCACCGGCAGCCCGTGGCGGGACCTGTCCGCCGAGTATGGGCCGTGGTCCACTGAAGCGCTCATGCGGATTCAGGCAGAGGGCATCAGGTCACGGCGGCGCCGTGGTCAGGGTGACGGCCGGCATGGTCAACCCCAGCAGCGGCACCCCCGATGACGAGGCGCCGTGCAGGGCGCCCAGCAGGCCGAAACCGATCGCGAAGCCCGCGAGCGTGCCCCGGTGCAGCCGCCCGGCCAGGCCGAACGCGCCCGGCGGCCCTCCGGTGGCGGGCCCCTGACGGGCGGCCACCAGGTCGTCGGCGCCGTCCCCGGCACCCGTCCTGACGTCCGCCTCGGCCTCGGTCGGCGCCCCTCCCCCGCTCCCGTCATCGTTTCCCGGCCCGCGGCGGACTACCCGGGCACAGACACTCCTTGACCCGCACCGGACCATATGGTTAGCGTATCGCTAATAAAGTCGGACTTTAGGGGAGTCGATGCCAACCGAAGCCCATTTCGCCAGCATCTGGGAGGCCACGGCTGACGCCATCGGCGACCATGTCGCGGTCAGCCACGGGGACCGCGCGATCACCTGGGCCGGGTACGAGGAGCGGGCGGCGCGGCTTGCCTCGGCCCTGGTGGAGTCCGGCCTTCGCCCCGGCTCCAAGGTGGGCCTGTACCTGTTCAACACGCCGGAGTACCTGGAGGCGCAGTTCGCCGCGTTCAAGATCCGGGCGGTGCCGGTCAACGTCAACTACCGGTATCTCGACGACGAGCTGTGGTACCTGCTCGACAACGCCGACGCCGAGGCGGTGGTCTTCGACGCCGCGCTCGCCGGCCCGATCGGACGGGTCCGGGACCGGCTTCCCCAGGTCCGGCTGTGGATCCGGGTCGGCGACGACGGAGACGCCACCGAGGGGGACGTCGGGGTGCCCTACGAGCAACTCGTGTCCGCGCACCAGCCCGCCCCCCGGATCAACCGCGACCCCGACGACGTCTACATGCTCTACACCGGCGGCACGACCGGCATGCCCAAGGGCGTCATGTTCCCCATGGGGGAGTTCACCCGGCGCTGGATCGCCAACGCGGCGGGGCTCCTCGGGCAGCCGGACGTGGACGACCCCGCCTGGGCCGTGGCGACCGCCGCCGCGCTGGCCGAGCAGGGGACGCTCCCCCGGTTCGTCCCCGCCTGCCCGCTGATGCACGGCACGGGCATGTGGCTCGGCGTTCTCGTGCCGCAAATGGTCGGAGGGCGGGTCGTGCTGCTGCCCGGCCGCGGCTTCGACGCCGACGAGCTGTGGACGACCGTCGGGCGGGAGGCCGCCAACGGGATCGTCATCGTCGGTGACGCGTTCGCCCGGCCCATGCTGCGCGCGCTGGAGTCGGCGCAGGCCGCCGGCCGGCCCTACGACGCCTCATCGGTGCAGCTCGTCCTCTCCTCCGGGGCGATGCTCAGCGCCGGCGTCAGGCAGTCCCTGGTCGAACGGCTCCCGGCGGGCGCCGCGATCGGCGACATGATGGGCGCCACCGAGGGGCCGGGCGGCTCGGCGGTGTCCACGCGCGACCAGTCACCGGGCACCGCGCGCTTCCTGCCGACACCCGACACGAAGGTCTTCACCCCGGACTGGCGGGAGGTGGTGCCGGGCTCCGGCGAGCAGGGCATGCTGGCGGTGAGCGGCGCGGGCAACGTGCCCATCGGCTACTACAAGGACGAGGAGCGTACGGCGCGCCTGGTGAAGGTGGTCGACGGTGTCCGCTACTCCGTTCCCGGCGACTGGGCACAGGTCGAGGCCGACGGGACCGTGTCCCTGCTCGGCCGCGGCTCCGGCTGCATCAACACCGCGGGCGAGAAGGTCTACGCCGAAGAGGTCGAGGAGACCGTCAAGCTCCACCCCGCCATCGAGGACTGCCTCGTCTTCGGGGTGCCCGACGACCGGCTCGGCCAGCGCGTGGTGGCGCTGGTCTCCTCCCGTACCGGCCCGGCCGTCTCCGGCGACGACGTCACGGACTGGACCAGGAAACGGCTGGCGGGCTTCAAGGTGCCCAAGGAGGTGCACGTCGTGGAGACCATGCCGAGGGCGGCGAACGGCAAGGCCGACCTGCGCACCGCCCGTGCCCTGTTCGCCGAACTCGCCGGTTCCCCCGCCGGAGCGGGCCGCGGCGAGGTGACCACGGAAGGAGCCCGGCGGTCATGAAGGCGCTCGTCTACCACGGCCCCGAGGACCTGCGCTACGAGACGGTGCCCGATCCCACGCCGTACAACCGGGCCGGAGCCGTCGTCCGGGTCACCCACGCCGGCATCTGCGGCAGTGACCTGCACATCCGGCCTGGTGGCCGTGCAGGCGGCCTGGCTGCAGGGCGCGTCCCGGGTGCTGGCGGTGGACCCGGTGGCCGACCGGCGGGCCAGGGCGCAGCGACTGGGCGCGGAGGCGTTCGACCCCGCCTGCGCGGTGGAGGAGATCCTCGCCCGCGTTACCCGGGGCATGCCGTCCGTGGTCGACACGGCGGGGGTCGACGACTCGATCGATCTGGCACTGCGGGTCGTGGGCCTGCGCGGCACGGTGTCGGTGATCGGGCTGTCGCCGTCACGCCGCTACGCCTATCCGATGCGGCGGGCCCAGATGCTGTCCATCGACTTCCACATCGGCCTGGCGAATGGTGCGGACACGATGGGGTTGTTCCAGCTCATCGCGTCCGGGCGCTTCGACCCCTCGGTGGTCGTCTCGCACCGCCTGCCGCTGTCGGAGGGGCCCGGGGCGTACGAGATGTTCGCCGCCCGCCGCGACGGCGTCACCAAGATCGTGCTCAACCCGTCCGGGGGTGTCGCGTGACGGCGGCACCGACCCGGCTGCGGGTCGAGCACCTGGAGGAGGCCTTCGGCATCACCTGCCGGGCGCCGCGCCTGTCCTGGTGGCTCCCCCTCGGCGCGCGGGTGCAGCGGGTGCAGCGGATCAGGACCGATCGCTTCGACTCCGGGCGGGTCGAGTCCGGGCGCAGCGTCCTCGTGCCCTACGGCGGACCGGCGCCGGTTTCCGGGGAGCACACGTCCTGGCAGGTCAAGGTGTGGACCGACCTCGGGGAGAGCCCGTGGTCGGCGGCGGCGCACTGGGAGACGGGCCTGTTGCGGGCCACCGACTGGTCGGCTGCCTGGATCAGCCCGGTGGAGGAGGAGATCGCCGCGCCGGGATCGCGCCCCGGGTATCTGCTGCGCCGGGAGTTCGTGCTCGCCGCCCCCGCCGCCCGTGCCCGCGCCTACGCGACCGCGCACGGGATCTACGAGCTGTTCGTCAACGGCGTACGCGCCGGAGACGCGGAGCTCACCCCCGGCAGCACGGCCTACCACACCAACCTGCACGTGCAGACCTACGACGTGACCCACCTGCTCCAGGAGGGCCACAACGTGATCGGCGCGGTGCTGTCGGACGGGTGGTTCCGGGGCCAGAACGGCTTCTCCCGCCATGCCGGCTGCTTCGGCGACCGCCTGGCGTTCCTGGCCCAGATCGAGGCCGAACTCGCCGACGGCACGCGGGTCACCAAGACGACCGGGCCGGGCACGACCGGGCAGCGGTGACGGCCCGCCGCTCCACCGACCGGCGTTTCGCCTGGCTCGCGACATGGTCCGGCGTCCGCACCGGACCACGGCGGGGCCCGGGGGCCCGCCCGATGCGCGGGCACCGGCTTGCTGGTCACGATCGTGGGCGCGGCCAGGCCGGTGATCGCGAAGATCGGCGGCCGCTTCCCCGCGCGCCGAGGTCCGGCCCGTGCCTCGCCTCGAACTCCCGGGACCGAGGCACGGCGGGCCATCCGATTGGCGATCCGCTAAACTCTGGTCGTGGCAGACGCATCGTCAGCGCCCGAGGGCGCGACCCCCAGTACGGAAGAGGCTCAGACAGACGGCACCGACGGCGGCGGCGCGGCGGCCCGGTCCCGGCGCAGGCGACGGCCGGATCGGGCGGTCACCGAGGCGGCCCTGCGCCAGGCCGCCCTGCGCCTGCTCGACCGCGACGGTGTCCTGACCGGGCTGAGCCTGCAGGACGTGGCCGACGAGGCGGGCGTCAACCGCGGGCTGATCCACCACTACTTCGGCAGCAGGCGCACCCTGGTGCGCTCGGCACTGGACCACGAGATGGTCGAACTCGCCAAGAAGGCGGGCGACCAGTCCGCGGTCAATCCGATGCACCGGGGCGCGCGCAGCTTCAGGACACTGGCGAGCGAGTCACGCCTCGCCGAGATCGTGATGCTGCTGGCCCTCGACCGCGACGAGCAGCTCCATCCGATCCCGTACTACGAGGAGGTGATGGAGATCCTCCGGGCCGAGCAGGAGGCCGGCGTCTGGCACGACGACGTCGACGTGCAGGCACTGCTCGCCGTGTGGGTGAGCCTGCTGTTCGGTTACCTCATGCTCCGCGAGCCGATGGCCCGGCAGATGGGCATGCCGGTGAAGTCGCTGGACGCCCGCACCCTCACGACCATCGGCCGGCTCTTCGACCCTTTGCTGGAGGCGGAGAAGTGACCGGCTGACCCCGGCACCCTCGGCATCCCGACTCGTCGAACCCGGCCTCCGGTCTCCGGGACCTCGCCGGCCCACCGCACCCGTGGGTCCTCCTCATCCCGTGACCATGGGGGCCACCACGATCTGGGAGCGCTGGGACAGCCTGCTGCCCGACGGCACGGTCAACCTCGGTGGCATGACGTCCTTCAACCACTACGCCCTGGGCGCGGTCGCCGACTGGCTGCACCGCACGCTCGCCGGGCCGGCCCCGGCCGAACCCGGCTACCGCACGCTGGCCATACGGCCCCGTCCGGGCGGCGGCCTGAGCCACGCGAGCGCCCGGCTCCGCACCCCGTACGGCACGGCCGCCTCCGCCTGGCGGATCGAGGACGGTCAGATCACCGTCGAGGCCGTCGTCCCGGCCAACACCACCGCCGAGGTCACCCTGCCGGGCGGCGAACGGCTCACCGTCGGCTCGGGCCGCCACCGCTGGACCGTCGAGCACGACCGGCGTGCGGACCTTGCCCCGCTGACGCTGGACAGCACCCTCGGCGAGGTCTCCGACCGGCCGGGCGCGCTCGCGATCCTCACCGGGGCGCTGGTCCGGCGGGTGCCCGAACTCGCCGACCACCTGAAGCACGGCACCGGGACCGAGGCACAGGACACCACCGTGCGGCAGGCCCTGGCCCTGCTGCCCGAAAACGAGTCCGTCCTCGCCGAGATCGAGGAGGGGTTCGCTGCCCTGCCCCGCTGAGCCGCCCGGCCGGGCAGGCGATTCGGCATCCGGCTAGCCGGTGTCCCTTGGATCTGCTGCCCACTGCGGTCAGGCGGGGCCTCGTCGCGTCGTCGGTCACCGCGGCTCCCTCCACGCCTCACGAGAGGCCCGCTGACCGAGCCTGGCCACGGCGAGATCCGCGGGACAGGGGCTCTGGCCGCCCACCGGCGGCTTGGCCCGGCGACCGCGCGGGGGGTCACCGTTTCGGGCACCGCCTACCAGGCGTACTCCTCCGGCGCCGTCTTGAAGCCGGGGAAGATCTCGTCCAGGCGGGTCAGGGCCTTCTCGTCCAGCGCGATCTCCAGCGCCTTGGTGGTGCCGTCGAGCTGGTCGAGCGTGCGCGGCCCGATGATCGGCGCGGTGACGACCTGCTGGTGGAGCAGCCAGGCCAGCGCGAGGTTGGCCGGGTCCACACCGAGCTCGTCCGCGAACGCCTCGTAGCGCTCGATCTTGTCGCGGTGCTTCTCCAACTGGGCGGTGATCTGCTCCGAGGCCGACCGGCCCTTGTCGATCTTCTTGAGGATGCCGCCGAGCAGGCCGCCCGCGAGCGGGCTCCACGGGATCAGACCCAGGCCATAGTCCTCGGCCGCCGGGATGACCTCAAGCTCGGGGGCGCGGACGATCAGGTTGTAGTGGGACTGCTCGGAGACCAGGCCGAGAGTGTTGCGCCGCCGCGCGCTCTCCTGGGCCTTGGCGATGTGCCAGCCCGCGAAGTTGGACGACCCCACATACAGGATCTTGCCCTGCTGCTTGAGGATGTCCATGGCCTCCCAGAACTCCTCGAACGGGGTGTTCCGGTCGATGTGGTGTGCCTGGTAGAGATCGATGTAGTCGGTCTGCATCCGCTTCAGCGACGCGTCGGCGGCGCGCCGGATGTTGAGCGCGGACAGCCGACCCTCATTGGGCCAGTCCCCCATGTCACCGTAGAGCTTCGTGGCGATCACCGTCTTCTCGCGGCGCTCGCCTCCCTTGGCGAACCATCGGCCGATGATCTTCTCGGTGATGCCCTCGCCCTTCTTCCAGCCGTACACGTTGGCCGTGTCGAAGAAGTTGATCCCCAGCTCATGGGCGTGGTCCATGATCGCGAAGGAGTCTTCCTCCGAGGTCAAGGGGCCGAAGTTCATCGTGCCCAGGCAGAGGCGGCTGACCTTCAGGCCGGTACGGCCAAGCTGCGTGTATTCCATGCGCCCCACACTAAATACCTGGAGTGCACTCCAGGCGAGAGGATCAGCGGGGAAATCCGTGTCGGCCGGCCCCGTCGCGTCTGTGATGCCCGCCGGTCCCGCCGGGGCATGATGGCTGGATGCTGAGTAAGCCGGGGGAAGTCTTGGTTCGCGCGTTCGCGGTGGTCGGCCTGACCGCGGCCATGGCCTTCACGGGGCAGAGCGCATCGGTGGGCGATGGGCGGGCGGCATGGGCCGACGCGGGTCAGCGCACGGGGCAGGGGGTGCCGGCGGACGGTGAGGAGCGGATCCTCTTCCGTTTCAAGGACAGCCGGATCAGCGAGTCGAGCGGGCTGGCGGTCTCGCCGACCCACGAGGACGTCTACTACACGCACAACGACAGCGGCGCCGGGCCGGTCTTCTACGCGGTCGGTCCCAACGGTCAGACCCGCGCGACCTTCACCCTGCGGGGGGCGGAGGCCCGCGACTGGGAGGGCATGGCCGCCTCCATCGACCAGAAGACCGGCCGGGGGGTGCTCTGGTTCGCGGACATCGGCGATAACTTCGACGGGGCCTGGCCTGATGTCTCGGTATACAAGGTCGCGGAGCCCACGGTGCTGAGCGACGCCGTCGTCCCCGCCGTGCGCTACCGCTTCCGCTACGAGGACGGCGGGCACAACGCGGAGGGCATCATGGTGAACCCCCGCACCGGGCGCCTCTACATCGTGACCAAGCAGTTCGCCGGCGCTGTCTACGAGGCACCGAAACGGCTGCGCACCGACAGGGTCAACGTGCTCCGCAAGGTCGGCCCGGCGCCCATCATGGCCACCGACGCCGCCTACGCCCCCGACGGGTCGAGCTTCGTGATCCGGACCTACTTCTCCGCCACGGTCTACCGTGCTCCCGGCGAACAGATCACCCGGGTGACGATGCCGCAGCTGGAGCAGGCCGAATCGATCACCTACACGCGTGACGGCAGGTACCTGCTGACCGGTAGCGAGGGGAAGCGCAGCCCGGTCTACCAGGTGCCGCTGCCCGAGGAGGTTCTCCGTGAGGCGGCTCCGGAACCCACGACCGCCCTGCGGCGGGCGGCTCCCACACCGGCTCTCACGCCGGATCCCAAACTGGCCCCCACGCCGGTCGCCGGGGCGAAGGCCGAACAGGACGACACCGGCGAGGACGCGGGGGTGCCGACCTCGGCCGTGCTTCTCTGGCTGGCCATCGCCGCGGGCGCCACGGGCACCATCACCCTGATCGCCCGTAACACCCGCTGAGAGATGATCGGGCCGTCTCGGCTGGTTCGGTCGGGAAGTTGCGGGGGTGGGCGTTTGATCGTCCGCAACGTCTGCTGAGAGGTGATCGGGCCGTCTCGGCTGGTTCAGTCGGGAAGTTGTGGGTGGTGGGGGGAGGTATGGGACAGGGAGGCCGCCACGTCGGCGTCGATGGGAAACCAGGCGTGCAGCCCGGTTATCTGCAGAAGACGTTCCAGGACGTCCGACACCTCCGCCAGCCGCAACCAGCCGCCCGCCTCCGAGGTCATGCGCACGCCGCTGAGAAGCACCCGCAGCCCGGTGGAGTCGCAGAAAGTGATCTTCTGGGCGTCGATGACGATCCGGGGGCGGTATTCGGAGACCAGCCGCTCGATGGTCTCCCTGAGTAGTTCGCTGGAGTTGCGGTCGATATCGCCCGCGACGCTGATCACGGTGCAGCCGGCACGCTCGTGGTGGTCGACGCCGATGGAGAGTTCTCTGCTCATCGCCTCGCATTTCCACCCGGTGAAACTGTCGGTTTCGGCTGTCGTCCGACCTGATCAAGGTATACCCCGCCGGACCGCCGGGGTGGGCGACGGGCGGGAGACATGTGCGTAACGGCTACGAGGACCAGCGCTCGTCTCCCGTGCCGCCGACCGGTCCGGAACGTGACTCCATGCCGAAGATGAATGACCGCATCCAGATTTATTGCCCCGACATATTCGGGTATTCCTCAACCGTCCCGGATGGATTTCCGGCAATAGGCAATGATGGTTAAGAACCAGAGGGGTTATCCCTTCTCTTCCAGTGAGGATTGCCGCTAACTTTCGAAGATGCGCGTTCTGGTAACCGGGGCATCAGGTTTCGTCGGCTCGCATGCGGTCGCCGCGCTTCTCGCCGACGGGCACGAGCCGCTTCTTCTCATACGCAATCCAGAGAAAACGCGCGAAGTGCTGGCCGGTGTCGGGGTGACGGATCCGGTTCCCCTGCACAGGGCCGATATCCGCGACACGGCGGCCGTGCGGGACGGGCTCGAACAGTGTGACGCGGTCATTCACGCCGCCGCGGAAATCGGGGTCATCGGCCGTGTCGGCGACCTGGCCGGTACGAATGTGACCGGAGCGAAGAACGTCCTCGGGCAGGCCGTCGAACTCGGTCTCGACCCGGTCGTGCACATCTCGAGCATCGGCGTCTTCGTGCCCCCGACCGGCCCGGTGATCACGACCGAGAGTCCGCTTTCCACGCCGAGGAACGAGTACGGCAGAAGCAAGATCTCCGCCGAGCACTACGCCAGGCGGCTCCAGGAACAGGGGATGCCGGTCACGATCGTCTACCCGGCGGCGGTCGCCGGACCGTGCCAGCCCGCGCTGGACGCGCTGATGGACGGGCTGCGCGCGGGGCTGGAACAGGGATGGCCGATCACCGCCGGTGGCGTCGGCGTCGTCGACGTACGGGATCTGGCTCTCATACTCGCCCGCTGCCTCGAACCGGGACGGGGACCTCGCCGGTTCATGCTGGGCGGGCACTACCTCACCTGGGCGCAGCTCGCCGACGTCTGCGACGAGGTGACCGGGAACCGCTGCCGGAGGTTCCGGGTCCACCGCTCGGTGCTGCGCGGCGCGGCGGCCGTGGTCGACGCGATGAAACTGATCAAGGAGATCGACTACCCGCTGACCAGGGACGCCGTCGAGATGATGGTCACGATGGTCCGCGCGTACGACACCCCGACCCTTGAGGCGCTCGGCGTGGGGCTGCGGCCGGTCCAGGAGACCGTCACCGACTCGCTGCGCTGGCTGGCGCAGGAAGGGCACCTTGGTCTGGACAAGGTCGGCAGGCTGGCGGGTAGTGTCACGCGGTAACGCGATCCCTCCAGCGCGACAGGGGTGGCGGCGGTGACCACCTCACAGTCAGGAGTCGACGATGGACGTCGGGGTCGTGGGTGCGGGGATCGTCGGGTTGGCCGTGGCCAGGGAGGCGGCGCTGACCCGCGGGGCCAGGGTGACGGTGCTGGACAAGGAGGACCGCGTCGGAGCCCACCAGACCGGGCACAACAGCGGCGTCGTTCACGCCGGGATCTACTACCGGCCCGGCTCGCTCAAGGCCACGCTCTGCCGTGAGGGTGTGGCACTGCTGCGGCAGTACTGCGCCGAGCACCGCATCCCCTACGACGAGGTCGGCAAGCTCGTCGTCGCCTCGACCGCGGCCGAGCGGCCCGAGCTGCGACGGATCGCCGAGCGGGCCCGTGCGAACGGGGTTCCCGGCATCGCCGAGCTGGACGCGCTGGCCCTGCGGGAGGTCGAGCCGCACACCGTCGGCACGGGTGCCGTGCACTCCCCGCGCACCGCGATCGCCGACTTCCCCGCCGTCGCCAGGCGTCTGGCCGCGGATGTGGAGGAGAACGGCGGATCGGTGCTGCTCTCACATCCGGTGCGCGCGGTACGGGAGACCGCGAGCGGGGTGAAGGTCCTGGCGGGGGAGCGGACGCTGAGCTTCGACCGGCTGATCGTCTGTGCCGGGCTCGGTACCGACACCGTCGCACGGATGGTCAAGGCCGCCGGGGACGTGCGGATCGTCCCTTTCCGCGGTGAGTACTACGCGCTGGCCGGCGCGGCGAAGGACCTGGTCCGAGGGCTCGTCTACCCGGTTCCCGACCCCCGCTACCCGTTCCTCGGCGTGCACCTGACCCGCAGGATCGACGGCGAGGTGCTGGTCGGCCCCAACGCGGTCATGGCGTTGGCGCTGGAGGGCTACTCCTGGCGGGACGTCGACCTGGCGGAGCTGGGCCGGATTCTGGCCTGGCGTGGCACCCGGCGGCTGGCCGCCCGGCACTGGCGGACCGGGATCAGGGAGGTGACCGGTTCGATGGGCAGGAGGTCGTTTCTGAAGGCCGCGCGCCGCTACGTCCCGGCCCTGACCGCCGCCGACCTCGTCAGGACCACCGGCGGCGTTCGCGCACAGGCCGTGGACGCCTCCGGCGGCATGCTGGACGACTTCGCGATCGACGTGCACGGCCGCGTCGCCCTCGTGCGCAACGCCCCCTCACCGGCGGCAACCTCCAGCCTGGCCATTGCCAGACATATTGTGGGGTTAGCCTCTGTGCTGACCAGTTAACTGCTTTCTCATGTGGGCCGGTGAAAATAGACCAGTGACCGACTCACCTGAGGCACGTCTGCTGATCGTCGAGGACGAGCCGAACATCCTTGAGCTTCTGGCCGCGAGCCTGAGGTTCGCCGGGTTCGGCGTCAACACGGCGGGCAACGGCACGGACGCCGTCGCCGCCGTCCAGCGGCACCGGCCCGATCTCATCGTGCTTGACGTGATGCTCCCGGACATGGACGGCTTCGACGTCGTACGGCGTCTGCGCGGTGGTGGCAGCGACACCCCCGTGGTCTTCCTCACCGCGCGCGACGCCACCGAGGACAAGATCCGGGGGCTGACCCTGGGCGGGGACGACTACGTGACCAAGCCGTTCAGCCTGGAGGAGGTCGTGGCCCGGATCAGGGCGGTGCTGCGCCGTACCGGCTCCGGCGACCTCGCCCCCCGCCAGCCCCGGCTCAACTTCGCGGACATCGAACTCGACGAGGAGAGCCACGAGGTGTGGCGCAAGGGCAAGGCGGTGGCACTGTCACCCACGGAGTTCAAACTGCTCCGCTACTTCATGGCGAACGCGGGGCGGGTGCTGTCCAAGGCCCAGATTCTCGACCACGTGTGGGACTACGACTTCCGGGGCGATGTCGGCATCGTGGAGTCCTACGTCTCCGTGCTCCGTCGCAAGATCGACAACACGGACCCGCGGCTGATCCACACGCTGCGCGGTGTCGGATACGTGTTGCGCCTGCCGCCGACGCCGTGATGCTCAACGCGACCCCGCTGCGGGTGAAGCTGATCGCCGTCATCCTGGCCCTGCTGACGATCGCGCTCACCCTCATCGGGATCGGCAGTGTCTCGATCATGCGTGGTTACCTGATCGACCGCGTCGACACCCAGATCGACATGATGGTCGACACCGCGCTGCGCCGGATGAACCGGGGAGTCATGCCGATCGGCAAGCCGCTGTCGCCCGACGCGAGGTTGGAGCTCCACGGCTCCGACGGCAGGACCTTCGACGCCTACAGCGGCGCCGACGTGGAGGGCAAGCCGGGGCCGTCGGTGCCTCAGGGCCAGGACAACCGGCCGTTCGACAGCGGCGGCTGGCGAGCTCGCTCGGTCCCGCTGAGCGGCGGTGGAAATCTCGTCGTCGCCGTTGACATGGCCGAGGTCCGGCAGATCGTCGGCCAGCTGGCGCTGGTGGAACTCCTCGGCGGCGGCGGTCTGATGCTGATGCTCGCCGGGGCCGGGATTTTGATCATCCGCAGGAGCCTGCGCCCGCTGGAGGAGATCGAGCGCACCGCCGAGGCCATCGCCGCCGGAGACCTGAGCCGCCGGGTCCCCGATGCCGACCCGCGCACCGAGGTGGGCCGCCTCGGCCGGTCGCTCAACGGCATGCTCGCCCAGATCGAGACCGCCTTTCGGGCCCGTTCGGAGTCGGAGTCCTCGGCTCGCAGGTCGGAGGAGCGCATGCGAAGGTTCGTGGCGGACGCCTCGCACGAGCTCCGCACGCCGCTGACCTCGATCCGGGGGTTCGCCGAGTTCTACCGGCAGGGGCCGGGAATCGACGCCGCGCCGCTGATGCGCCGGGTCGAGTCCGAGGCGGTCAGGATGGGCCTGCTCGTCGACGACCTGCTGATGCTCGCCCGGATGGACCAGCAACGGCCGCTGGTCATGCGCCCGGTCGACCTGCTCGCCATCGCCGCCGACGCCGTCCACGACGCCCGCATCCTCGCCCCTGAGCGCGAGGTCACGCTCTCGGTGGACGGTTCCGCGCTCATCGTCTCCGGCGACGAGGTACGGCTCCGCCAGGTCGTGGGCAACCTCATGACCAACGCGCTCACCCACACTCCCGAGCGGACCCCCGTGCGGGTGGCGCTCTCCGCCGATGACGGGATGGCCGTCATCGAGGTCGCGGACGAGGGGCCCGGCCTCACCTCCGAGCAGCGCGAACGCGTTTTCGAGCGGTTCTACCGGGTCGACTCCGCCCGGGGGCGCCGCGCCCCCGAGGACGGCGGGAGCGGGCTCGGCCTGGCCATCGTGGCCGCGATGGTCGAGGCCCACGGCGGCAGCGTCGCAGTGGACTCGGAACTCGGCAAGGGCGCGACGTTCCGGGTGCTTCTTCCCCTCGCTCCCGAGTCCGGCTGACCTCCCGTCCGGTACGACGCCGTCTGTTCGGGGGTGTCCTGCCTGGTGTCGCCTGTCCGTTCGGGGTGGGGCCGGGGTGTGGCGGCCCCACCCCGGCTCTCGTGCCGGCGGTGGTCGTCCGGGCTCAGCGGGCGCCGGTGCCGGCCTCCGGCCAGCTGCTGTCGGGGAACTCCCCGCCGGCCGCGCCGCCGGGCAGTACCACCCGGTCGTTCTCGGCCAGCCCTGAGGTGATCTCGACGTACTGGTCGCCCCGGACGCCCGTCTCCACGACCCGCTCGACGCCGCCCTGCACGGTGACCCGGGAGACCCCCGCACTGGTCCTCACCGCCTGGGCCGGGACGTAGAGAGCCTCCGCCGACTTGGCGACGGTCACGGTGACCGAGGCGGTCTGGCCCACCATGAGGTCCGCCGGGGGCTCGTCGAACGCGATCGTGACGCCGTACCTCACCAGGCGGTCCGTGGTGGTCGCGGTGGGGGCGATGCCGGTCACGGTGCCCGTGTACCGCTTCCCCTGCCGGGTGGCCAGGGTGATCGCCGCCTGCTGGCCCAGCTCCAGGCTGCCGATGTCCGACTCGGTGAACAGCGCCTCCACCTGAAGCTCGTCCAGGTCTCCCAGGGTGAGGAACGTCCCGGTGTCCGCGCTGTCGCCGACCGTGCCGGCCACGGACATGACGGTGCCGTCGGCGGGAGCGACGATCCGCACGCCCGCCAGTTCCTCCTTGGCGTCGGTCAGCTCCGCCTGGGCCTGCTTCACGCGGGCCTCGGCCTGCTCCACGCTGAGCGTCCCCCGCCCGGCCCCGTCGGCGGAGGCGCCGGCGCCTCCGCTCTGCCCGGTGTTCGGGGCGGTGCCCTGCTTGGCGGCCTGCCCGGAGTTCCGGCCCGCACCCACACCCGCGCCTGCGTTCGCACCGGCACCCGCGCCCGCACCTGCGTTCGCACCCGCACCCGCACCCGCGCCGGTGTTCGCGCCCGGCTTCGGGGTGGAGCATCCGGTACCGCATCCAACGACGCCGTTTCCGTAGCCGTGTCGTGTTGCGGAGGTACGACCGAGGCCGAGCAGACCGCCCAGACCGAGGGCCGCGGCCAG
>NZ_JBEXUE010000132.1:0-22155 GCF_040614275.1 Streptosporangium sp. NPDC006013 | reverse complement strand
GCCAGGTGGAGAGCTCCCACGGGCGCAACAACGGCCCCTCCTCCGCGGGCGCGCAGGGACCGATGCAGTTCATGCCCGCGGCGCACCACCTCGGCCGCGGCGGGCGCCAGCACCGTCTCGGCCACCTCACGCATCTCCTCGACGAACCGGTCCTGCACCTGGCCCGGGTGCACCGACACCTTGCCGAGGAAGCCGCGTTTGTCGGTCATCAGCTCCTCAAGGTCGGCGCCCTCGGCGACGTTGCGGTACCAGACGTAGTTGAGCAGTCGGTTCCCCACCGTCAGCCCGCCCTCGTTCGAGGGGATCGGGTAGATGTTGATGTGGGTGTACGGCACCACATTGAAGCTGATCGAGTCGTGCAGGAGCTCGAAGGTCTCGGGCGAGACCTCGGACTCCTGCACGGTGCCGCGCCAGCCGACGTAGCCGGAGTACTCCAGGACGCTGCCGGGTGAGATCCGGCTGCGGCTCGCGGAACCGATCCCGTCCGCGAACACCACGAGCTCCGCTCGCTCACGGCGCCCGGAGGCGAAGCGGACCTCGACGCTGTCGCCGTCCTGCTCGAAGCCGGCGGCGTACTCCCCGAGGTGGTACCGCTCAGTGCCGAAGTCGGCCAGCAGGGCCCGGTAGAACGTGCCCCAGGACGTGTACCGCCACGGCGTGGGGTCGCGGTGCAGTACCTCGTTGCCGGCGCCGAGGTACTGGACGTACCGAGTCGCGGTGCTGACCTGCTCGGGGTGCTGCTCGCTGCACTCGGCGAACCAGCGCAGCGTGTCGGGCTGCAGCACGATGCCCCCGCCCCGGCCGTCCAGGCTGGTCGGCGTGCGCTCGAAGACGGTCACGTCGAAGCCCAGGCGACGCAGCAGCAGCGCGGACGTGAGGCCGCCGATCGAGCCGCCGACGACCAGTGCCCGCCGGCCGGAGTAGTGGGAGTGGCCGTTCGTTTCATGCATTGTCGTCGCTCCCGAGCTCGGGCAGGTCGAGGAAGCGGCGGGCGGCGGCCTCCATGGCCTCGGCGCCGATACCTTCCGAGACCGGTAGGTCCTGTGGGCGGTCCACGCCCATGTCGAAGGGGTGGTCGCTGCCGCACAACAGTCGGTCCGGGCCCGCCTTGGAGCGCAGCAGCCGCAGCGCCGGTCCGTCGTGGGTGAGCGTGTCGAACCACAGGTCGCGGAAGCCCTCGTGCGGCGTTCGGCCGGTGCCGGCGCCGACGTCCGCGCGTTGCTCCCAGCCGTGTCGCCACCGGCCCAGGAGCGCGGGCGCGCATCCTCCGCCGTGAACGAAGCAGATGCGCAGCGACGGAAGCGTCTCCGTGACTCCGCCGAGCACACAGGAGGCGACGGCCGTCGCCGTCTCGGTGGGGTTCCCGATCAGATTGGCGAGGTAGTACGACCCCCACTCCGGCCGCGGCAGCTGCATGGGGTGTACCAGAACGGCCAGGTCCAGCTCAGCGGCGATGCGGGCGACCTCGTGAAGCGGGCCTTCGTCGAAGGAGGTGGCACCGACCAGTGGGGGAACCGCGACGCCGCGGACGACCGCCGACGCGGCGATCGCCTTCATCTCGGTCCGGGCCGCGGTCGGGTCGTGCAGGGAGACCAGGCCCAGGCCGAGCAGCCGGCCGTGGCTGTCGCGGCACAGGCGGGTCAGGGCCTCGTTGAAGCGACCGACGTATTCGCCCACTCCGGGGTCCGGGACCACGGGGAACGCGAACGGCGGGGCGGACAGCACCCGGGCGCCCAGCCCGGCGCGGTCGGTCTCGGCGAGCACCCGGTCGGGGTCGCTCATCGCCGACGCCGCGATGGACAAAGGGGTGTCGCCGAGGTACAGCTCTTCGCCTCGCGCGTTCAGCGGCGGGACCGGCGAGCCCGGCGGAAGGTCGAACAGCTCCTGGGGCAGCCAGTGGGCGTGGACGTCGATGACGCCCCGCCGCACCGCGGGGGCCGCGGCGCGGGATCGGCCGGTGTCGAGGGTCGTCACGCCGCCGCCTCCAGTGCCTCGAAGCGGGCGAGCACCTCGGCCTGGAGCATGGCGACGGCCGGGTCGGAGGCGCGGCGTGGACGGGGGAGGTCCACCTCGATGGTCTCGTGGATCCGGCCGCCCGGCGCCAGGACGACGATCCGGTCGGAGAGCTGGACCGCTTCGGTGACGTCGTGGGTGACGAACATGACCGTGCGCTGTGACTCGAGCCAGATGCGCTCCAGGTGTTCACGCAGGGAGCGTGAGGTCATCGCGTCGAGGTGGCTGAACGGCTCGTCCATGAGCAGGATGTCCGGCTCGACGGAGAAGGCCCGGGCGATGCCGATCCGTTGCTGCTGACCACCGGAGAGCTGGGCCGGGTAGCGGTCGCCGAGGTGGCCGAGGCCGACCAGGTCGAGGTAGTGCTGGGCGCGCTGCTCCCAGCCGGAGCGGTCGCGCTGGACGAACTTGAGGTTCTGCGTGACGGTGCGCCAGGGCAGCAGCCGCGGGTCCTGGAACACGTAGCCGACCTTGGCGTCGTGGTCACCGGCGCGTAGGCGGACCGAGCCGCCGCTGAGGCTCTCGATTCCGGAGACGATGTTGAGCAGCGTCGTCTTGCCGCTGCCGGAGGGCCCGACGACGGAGACGAAGGTCTCGCCGCTGATGGACAGGTCGATCCCGTCGAGCACGCGCGTCTGCCTGCCCTGACGGTTCTGGTATTCCTTCACCAGGCCGTCGATTTCGATGGAGGCCATGAGTTTCCTTTCGAGAAGGGATGCGCTGCTCAGGCGGTGCGCCAGCGGGTGACGAAGCGTTCGATCGGGCCGAGGATGATCTGGTCGGCGAGGACCAGGAAGACGATGAAGATGACGACCCAGGCGAGGAAGCCGTCGAGCTGGTTGGCGTCGTACCAGTAGCGGGAGCGCCAGCCGACGCCGGAGGTCGAGCCGAACCACTCCGCAAGGAGCAGGCCGTTCCAGGCGCTCATGATCGCAAAGCGCACCGCCGCGACCGTCGAGCCGGCGACCGCCGGAGCCACGATGTGACGAAGGACCTGGGGTCGGCCGACACCGAACGAGCGGGCCATGAGCACGAGGTCGGGGGGCACGGCCCGGACCGCCTTGGCGATGTTCACGACGACGAAGGGCAGGGCCGAGAGGAAGACCGTCGTGACCGGGGTGAGCCAGCCGAAGCCGAACCACATCGTGGTCAGGAGTGCCCAGATCACCGCCGGGGCGGCGAGCGCGGCCATGGTCAGGTCGGCCAGGGCGTACTCGACGAACCGGGACAGACCCATCAGCACGCCCACGACCGTTCCGACGATGAGCGCCGCGACGAGGCCCAGGGTGAAGCGGTTCATGCTCACGGCCAGGTTGGCCGACAGGTGACCGCCGGCCGCCTCGCCGACCAGCCGGCCGAATGTCTCGCCGATCGAGGGGACGCGGTGTCCGTACTCGGCCGCGAGTTGCCAGACGGCGAGCATGGAGAGCAGCGAGGTGGCGAGCGCGATCACGGAGGACGACGCCGAGCGTCCGCGCCGCGACCACAGGGATGCCGCCCGGTCGGCCGGCAAGGGACGCGGTGTCGCCTCCGGCGCGGTTGCGGTGGTCATGTGAGTTCCTTCCTCCAGGCGAACACCCGGGTCTCGACCCGGGCAAGGCCGCGCTCGATCAGCACCATCGCGATGACGAACAACATGGTCCAGGCGAGCATGTCGGCGACCTTGAACTCCTGGTAGGCGCGCCGGATCATGAAGCCGACTCCGTTGTTGGCGCCGAAGACCTCGGTGAGGGCCTCGACCTTCCAGGCCATGGCGAAGGCGTAGCGGACGCCCGCGAACACGAAGGCCGTGATGGCGGGCAGGTAGACGTGGCGCACCACGTCGACGGGCCGCCGGTCGAAGGCCCGGCACATGCGGAGCAGCCCGCCGTCGACCGAACGGACGCCCTCGGCGACGTTGATCGCGATGAACGGGACGGCCACCAGGGCCGACACCACGATCGGCCCGGTGGCGCCCACGCCGAAGATGACCAGCCCGAAGACGGCGTAGGCGAGGCCGGGGACGTTGCCGAGCACGAACAGCGGCATCGAGAAGTATGTCGACATGAACCGGCTGCGGCCCATGACAAACCCGATCGGCAGACCGACGGCCAGCGCCAGCGCGAAGCCGATCCCGATCTTCACGATGCTCGCGGCGAAGTTGCTGAACGCCTCACCGGACACGATGAAGTCGGCGACGCGTCCGAAGACCTTGAACGGGGTGGGGAGGATGTTGTCATCGGTGATCCACGCGACCACGGCCCAGGTGGCGAGTGCCCCCAGCAGCGCGACCAGCGAGACGAGCCACCGCGAGGAGCCTCCGGCTCCGTCGGGTCGTGGACGCCGGCCGCGGATCCGCGCGTTCAGCGAGCTCTGGCCAGGCCGGGTGATGGGCGGTTCGGTGGTGGCGGTCGGCGAAGTCACCGGCGGTCTCCTGCCGTGGGGAGGAATTTCGGGTTTTGCACGTCGCCCTCGATGACACCGGTCTCGCGCATGAGGTCGAAGATCTTGCTCTCGTCGTCGGCCCACTGCCTGTCGAAACGGATGTCCTGGACCACCCAGTCGTGTTCGGCCACGTAGCTCTTCATGAACTCCACGTAACGGGGGGACTCGACGGCGAAGTGCTGCGGGTAGCGCTCGATGATCTCGTCGCGGTGCGCGCGCCACTCCTTGAGACCGCGCGACCACAGGTCCAAGAAGGCTTCGACCTCCCGGGGGTGCTCCTCGACCCAGTCCTTGCGGGCGACGAACACGTTGCCCATGGGACCGTCGTGGCCGGGGGCCTCCAGGCCGGCGAACAGCTCGGCGGACGACTTGCCGTCGTACAACGCGCGGACGCCGCCTTCGCGCAGCTCGCGTGCGGAGAGGTCGGGATAACAGATGCAGGCATCGATCTCGCCGCGGGCGAGCAGGTTGGAGAGGTTCTGGATGTCGGCGACGACGATCTTGAAGTCGGACTTCTCGCCGGCGATGGTGAGCCCATGCATCTTCTTCATCAGCGCGTGCCACACCAGGGTCCCGGAGACCGAGGTGAACACGCCGAGCCGCTTGCCCTTGAGGTCTACGAGGGACTCTGCCGGGTCGTCGGCGCGTACCAACAGCCGGCTCCGCTCGGAGTTGTAGCGCCCAATGATCACCGTGTCCTGCTCGGTCTCCGCCTCAAGTCCCGGCACTTCGAAGGAGGCCGAGGAGATGATGTCGGCGTGGCCGCCGGCGAAGAGCCCGAACTCGTCCCAGGTCGCCGAGGTTTCGAGGGAGATGCCGGTCTCCTTCTCGAAGTCCTCGATGATCCCCTCGTCGTGCAGGTAGTCCCAGATCGGGTCGGGGGCGAAGGTGAACCGGATGACACCATCGCGTGCCGCCCGGGAGGAGGCGGGACCGCCCAGACCCGCACCGCAGGCCGTCGAAACGAACATGACGCCGGCCATCAGGAGAGCTGCCAGTGCTCGGGTTCTGTATCTGTTCAACCGCACGGCTTCCCTACTCTGCTGTCGTGGCGCCATGTGACGGCGGTCACCGGCCAGAACAACCATGCTCCAGCGGAAGCCACCTCCTCAATGTTCCAGCGTTCACACCTGCGGGCTTTATAGTGTGAGTTCGAACACGAGGGAGGCGCCTCGATCGTGGGACCAGATCATGATGAACTGCGGCGCTGGCTGGCCGGGATCGCCGACATCGGCGCCGCCGTCAGCCGCCAGGAGCCACTCGGCGACCTCCTGAACCGGGTGGCCCGGACCGCGTGCTCACTCATGGGCTACGACTTCTGCGGCGTCTTCCTGCCCAACCCCGAGGGCACCGCGCTCGTCATCCGCGGCTACCACGGGCTCTCCCCCGAGTACGTCGACCTGGTCAACGCCGAACGCCCGATTCTGCTCAGCGCCGGACGGGAGGGCGAAGCACCCACCAGCCGGGCGTTCCGCACCGGCGACATCGTCGCCCTGGAGGACATCGGCCTCGAACCACAGTTCGGCCCATGGGGCGGTGTCGCCCAGGAACAGGGCTACCGAGCACTGGTGTCCGTGCCGCTGCGCCGCGCCGGCACGGTCGTCGGCACCTTGAACTGCTACCGCCGGCAGCCCCACCACTTCGACGGCGCCGAACGCGAGCTCGTCGGCACCCTCGCGACCCAGGTCGCCATCGCACTGGTGACCGCCCAGCTGCAGGCCCGGGAGCGGGCGACCATCGGCGAGCTGCGCGAGCTCAACAGCTCCCTCTCCAAGCAGCACGCCATGCTTCGCCGCGCGGAGGAGATCCACGTCGAGCTCACTGCGATCGCCCTGCGCGGCGAGGGAATCGGCGGTGTCGTCACCGCGCTCGCGGACCTGCTCGGCTCCGACGTTCTCGCCGACGACGCCCACGGATCGGTACTGGCACGTAGCGACGGCCGACCGCTTGAGACCGACGCACCGCCACCGGCGGCTCTGGACCTCACCGACGGGTCGTTGGTGGAAACGATGCTGGAGGGCGAGACCTTTGTCGTATCGGCGGTCCTGCTCGACGGCGAGGTCGTGGGACGGATCTGGGTCCGTCGGCCGCTGGCCTTCTTTACCGGACTCGACATCCGTGCCACCGAGCACGCATCGGTCGTCGCGGCCCTCGAACTGCTCCGGGAACGCACCGCCGCGGACGTCGAGGGACGCCTGCGCGGCTCCCTGGTCGCCGACCTGCTCTCCGACGAGTCCCTCGACGTCGCCGCCGTCATCGAACGGGCACGCCGCATGGGCCACGACCTCACCGGCCCGCACACCCTCAGCGCCATCGCGGTACGCGAGATCGACGGCGCCGCCGGACTCCCGGCCGCTGAACGCGCGCTCGCGACCACCACCCGCCTCCTCGCGGGTATGGACCCGCTCCCGCTCGCCGCCGCGCACCGGGGCCTGGTCGTCGTGCTCTGGCCCGACCAGATCGCATGGCGAGACGGCACGACGGATACGCCGCGCGAGGCGACCGAGCGGCTGGCCGACGCGCTCGGCAAAGCCCGCTCGGTGAAACAGGTGACCGCCGCCGTGGCGGCTCCGACGCCGACCCTGCCGGGACTTCGGACCGCCTTTCGGACGGCGCGAGGGGCACTGGAACTGGCCGCTGAGTCGTCGGACCCGGCCATCCTCCATCTCGCCGAGCTGACCGTCGACAACCTGCTGCTCCAGGTCAGCGACACCGAAGGGCTACGCCAGTTCGCCCGGAGGGTGCTCGGACCGGTGCTCGACTACGACCGCGAGCGCTCGACCGACCTGGTGACCACCCTGCACGTCCTCTTGGAGCACGACATGGACAGGAAGGCGGCGGCCAGGGAATTGCACATCCACCCGAACACCGTGCTCCAGCGTATGCACCGAATCGAGGACCTGACCGCTCTGAAGCTCTCACGTCCGCGCGACCTTCTCGAGATCACGACCTCGTTGGCGGTCGCCAGAATCGCCGGCATGCGAGAGCCGCGTCCTGGCGGGTCCGGGAAGTGACCTGTCCGGGTCTCTAGGCCGACGGGTCGAGGACTCCGGTGCTCACCAGGGCGATGATGAGGACGCCGAGGGCGATCCGGTAGATCACGAAGCTGGTGAAACGGTGGGTGCTGATGTACTTCAGGAACCACGAGACGGCCAGGTAGCCCACGATGAAGGAGATCACGGTGGCCAGGATCGTGGGCCCCCAGTCGGGGGCGCTGCCTTCGCCGATCTTGAACAGCTCCAGGAAGCCCGAGCCGAGCACGGCCGGGATGGCCAGCAGGAAGGAGTACTTCGCGGCCTCCTCCCTGCGGTAGTCCAGCAGCAGCCCGGCGCTGATCGTGCCGCCGGAGCGGGAGACGCCGGGAACCAGGGCGAGCGACTGGGCGAAGCCGTAGATCAGGGCATGGGTGAAGCTGAGGTGCCGCTCCAGGGTGAGCTTGTTGCGGGCGGTGTGGTCTGCGAACCACAGCACCAGCCCGAAGACGATCAGGGTCGTGCCGATCAGGCGCAGGTCGCGGAAGACGCTCTCGATGGAGTCCTTGAAGAGCAGGCCGAGCACCACGATCGGAATGGTGCCCACGATGACGTACCAGCCCATCCGGGCGGAGTGGTGGCTGCGCAGGTCGGGTGTCCACAGGGACCGCGTCCAGGTGGAGATGATCTCCCAGATCTCCTTGCGGAAGTAGATCAGCACCGCGGCCTCGGTGCCGAGCTGGATGACCGCGGTGAACGCGGCTCCGGGGTCCTGCCAGCCGAAGAACGCCGAGACGACCCGGATGTGGGCGCTGGAGGAGATCGGTAGAAACTCCGTCAGTCCCTGAATCAGTCCGAGGACCACGGCTTCGAACCAGCTGATCACTTGAGCGCCTTTCGTACCAGCACGTGCGTAGCGTACGCGAGGCTAGCGCAGGGGCGGGCCGACTGTGACCCGGTCGATGGGCTGAGATGTGTCATCGGTCGCGAACCGGCCCCGGCCGCCGCCGGAGGGGACGGCATGGTGAGCGCGGAGTATCGGAGCGGCCCCCTGGACATTTTGGGCATCCCCAAAACTAGTGCCACTTAAGCCGTTGCCAAGTTGGGCGCAAGAGGGGTTCACATACTCCGACTAAGGAGTTTGCCTAACGAAACGGCATCACATGGCACCGCAGTCCCCTCTGACCGTCCTGCACCTGTTTCGCGAGCGCGTGCGAGCCACACCCCAGGCGATCGCGCTGATCACGTCGGACGGAGTTCGCACCTACCAGGCGCTGGACGCCCTATCGACCCGGATAGCGGATCGGATCAACGGGATCGGGAAGGTTTCCGAGTCTATCGTCGGCGTTCTCGCGGATCGCTCCGCGGTCCTCGTCGCGGCCCAGCTCGCCGTGTTGAAGACGGGCTCCGCCTTCGTGCCACTCGATCCGTCGGCTCCGGCCGAGCGCCTGCACACCATGCTGGAGGACGCCCGGGTCACCGCCGTGGTGACCGGCAGGGAGTGGTCGGCGCGACTGACGCACCCCGACGTTCCTCCCCTGATCGTCGTCGAGGACCTCGAAGGCGAGGACTTCGAAGGCGGGGACTTCGAAGGCGGGGACCTCGAAGGCGGGGACCTCGAAGGCGGGGACCTCGACAGGCTTGCCTACACCATTTACACGTCCGGCTCGACCGGGCGCCCGAAAGGGGTCCTGGTACCGCACGGCGGGCTGCTCAACCTGGTGCGATGGCACCACGAGGAGTTCGGCACCACGGCGGAGGACCGGACCGCGCTCATCGCCGGCCCTGCCTTCGACATCAGCGTCTGGGAGATCTGGACCTACCTGACGGCGGGGGCGAGCATCGCGATACCGGACGCGGACACCCGGGGTTCTCTCACCGCCCTGCGCGACTGGGTCGTGGCACAGGAGATCACCGCGTGCTTCTTCCCTACGCCCGTCGTCGAAGCCCTCGTCGACCTCGACTGGCCGCCTGCGACGAAGCTCCGGATCATGTTCACCGGCGGGGACCGCCTCACCCGCCACCCGCCCCCGGGGCTTCCCTTCCGCCTGGTGAACGTCTACGGGCCCACGGAATGCTCAGTCATCACCACCGTCGCCGAGGTGCCCGGCCACGCCGAGGACACCGGCGCGCCTTCGATAGGCGCGCCCTCGATCGGCAAGGCCATCGGCAACGTGGACGTCTACCTGCTCGACGAGCACCTCGAACCGGTGCCGCCCGGCGAGGCCGGCGAGGTCTACATCGGCGGAGCCGGAGTGGCCAGAGGCTACCTGGGGCGTCCCGAGCTGACGGCTGAGGCTTTCGTCCCGGACCCGTTCGGTGGATCAGCGGGCGCGCGGCTCTACAAAACGGGCGACTTCGCCAGGACCAGGCCCGACGGCCAGCTTGATTTCATCGGCCGTGCCGACCACCAGGTGAAACTCCGGGGTTACCGGATCGAGCTTGGCGAGATCGAGGTGGTGCTCAGCCGGCACCCCCACGTGCAGTCCGCCACGGTGCTCCTCCAGCAGGACCGGCTCGTCGCCTATGTCGTCATGAGCGGTGGGGCGGTCGAGGAGTTGCGGGCGTTTCTCGGTGCCAAGCTCCCCGAGTACATGGTTCCCGCGCGCTTCGTCCCGCTCACGGAGATGCCACTCACCCTCAACGGGAAGGTCGACCGCCGTGCACTGCCCTCGGTCCGAGGCGCCGACGCGGTCCGTGACTCGGCATCACCTCGGACACCCACCGAAGCGGCCGTCGCCAAGGCGTGGCGGCGCGTCCTCAACCTGGAGCGGGTCGGCGTCCACGACGACTTCTTCGCATTGGGAGGTCATTCGCTCGCCGCGATGCGGATGGCCGTGCAACTGGAGGACGCCCTGCGCAGGCCGGTCCAGTCGAGGATCTTCTTCGAGCATCCCACCGTCGCGGCCGTCGCCCGAGAGATCGACGGCGACGTGCAGGAAGTGTCGCGGCCTCTCGTCCTCGGCTCGGTGAACGAGTGGTCGCCACTCTCGCCCGCACAACAGCGGCTGTGGTTCATCGACCGCCTGGTTCCCGACAGCGCTCTCTACAACGTGCCGATCTCCTACACGATCGACGGCGACCTGGACGCCGCCGCGCTCGAACGCGCGGTGAACGAGATCGTCAAGCGGCACGAGCCCCTGCGCACCCGCTATGACGAGCGGGCGGGCCTGCCCGTCCAGCACGCGGCCACCTGGCGGCCCGTTCCCTTCGTCACCGCCGACCTGCGCGGGCTCCCGGGGGAGAGGCGCGCCGAACTCGTCGACGCCGACGCTCGGGCCCCCTTCGACCTCCGTACCGGCTCGCTGCTGCGGGGGCTGCTCCTGCGGCTCGCCGACGACCGTCACGAGCTCCTGCTGACCGTGCACCACATCGCGTTCGACGGCTGGTCGACGAACGTCTTCCTCGCCGAGCTGGGCGAGCTGTACGAGGCGTTCGTCACCGGGCGTCCCCCGGCACTGCCCACGCTCACCGCCCGCTACGCCGACCTCACCGCCTGGTCGGCGGGGCGGCTCCAGAGCGTCGCCGAGGAGCAGCTGGTGTTCTGGGGCAGGCGCCTGGAGCGACTGCCCGAATCCCTGGCACTTCCCTACGACCGCCCTCGCTCCCTGGCCAGGAGTCATCGCGGCGCGAAGCTTCGCCGTTCGTTGCCCGCCGGGCTCGTCTCCACCCTGGAGTCGGTGGGCGTGCAGGCGCGGGCCAGCCTGTTCATGGTGATGTTCGCCGCCTTCCAGGTGCTGCTCCGCCGCTACACGGGCCAGGAGGACATCGTGGTGGGGGTGCCCGTCGCGGGACGTGACCACCCGGCGGCGGAACAGCTGGTCGGCTTCTTCACGAACACCCTTCCCCTAAGGGTCGATCTGCCGGGGGACCCCCTGTTCGCCGACCTGCTCCGCGAGGTGCGGCGGACGGCTCTCGACGTGTCGGCCAACGCCGACGTCCCCTTCGAGCGGATCGTCGAGAGCCTCGGCCTCGGCGGGGGAGCCGTCCACAACCCGCTCGTCCAGGTCCTGTTCGTGATGCAGCAGGAGGTGCCCGCCGCGCACGCCGCCGGAATCCGCGTCGCGACGAACGGGGAGATCGACAACGGCTGCGCCAAGTTCGACCTTCTGACGTTCGTCGACTTCCTGCCGGACGGTCCCGTCCTGATCGCCGAGTACAACACCGACCTGTTCGACACCGAGACGATGGAGCTGTTTCTCGCGCACTACGAGAAGGTGTTGTGGGGGGTCGCGGAGAACCCGCTCCGCCGGATCTCCGAGCTGCCGCCGGCGGCAGGGACCGAGCCGCTGAGCGGCCCTCGTCCGGAGCCTGTCGACGCCTGCCTGAACACACTGGTCGAGGAGCAGGCGGAGAGGACGCCCTCCAACCAGGTGGACCGCCGCGCGCTCCCCGCGCCCGTACCGGAGGGCGAGGCGTTCATCGCCCCGACAACGGCACTGGAGAGGGTCATCGCCACGACCTGGGGCGAGTTCCTCGGGGCGGGGGAGGTGGGGCTCCATGACGACTTCTTCACACTGGGCGGTCACTCCCTCCTCGCCATGCGCGCGGCCGCAGCCCTTCGGGAGGCGCTGGAGGTCGACATCCCGCTGAAGGTCCTGTTCGAGGAACCCACTGTCGCGACGCTGGCGAGGACGCTGCTCGCCGAGCACGGCCCCGCCCTGGAGGAGGCGGCAGAGCTGTTCCTAATGGTCGCGACCTCCTCCGACAACGACATGGAAGTACTTCTGCGAGAGATCGAGGACACCAGGTGAACGGGGATCAGTGGTCGCCTCGCCGGCGTGAGCTGCTGGAGGCGCTGAGAAGGAAGCGGCGGCTACCGGCCCGCGCCGGCGGCATCCCCCGACGCGAGCCGTCGGACCGGGCGCCGATGTCGTTCTCCCAGCAACGGCTCTGGTACCTGGACCGGATGCTGCCGGACACGAACCTGTACCTGGTGCCCGTCGCCTACCGGCTTCAGGGGCCGCTCGACCACGAGGCGCTGGTCAAGGCGCTGAACGAGCTGGTCGCTCGGCACGAGAGCCTGCGGACGACCTTCGCCATGGACGGTGCCGAGCCGGTGCAGCTCATCGCGGCGGACCTGCGCCTGGACCTGCCCGTCGTCGACTGCGACGGCGAGGACGAGCTGCGGTCGCGGCTGGCGACACTGGCCGTGGAGCCGATGGACCTCGGCCGCGGGCCCCTGCTGCGCGGGAGGCTGCTGCGGCGCGGTCCCGAGGAGCACGTCCTACTGCTGACCTTCCACCACGCCGTCGCCGACGAATGGTCGCTTGAGGTGTTCAACCGCGAGCTGGGTGAGCTGTACACGGCTCACCGCGCCCGTCGGCCGGTGGAACTGCCCGAGCCGGTCATCCAGTACCCGGACTTCGCGGTCTGGCAGCGGGAGTGGCCGGCGGGTCCCGAGTACGACGCCCAGCTCTCCTACTGGCGGCGGGCCCTCGAAGGCGCCCCCCAGGTGCTTGAACTCCTCCCCGACCGGCCGCGCCCGCCGGCCCAGTCGTTCGAGGGCAGGTCGCTGCCGTTCCGCGTCGAAGGATCGGTGGAGGAGTTCCACGCTTTCTGCCGCGGCCTGGGCGCCACCCCGGCCATGGTGCTGCTGGCCGCCTTCCAGATCCTGCTGGCCCGCTACACCGGGCACACCGACATCGTCGTCGGTACCCCGATCGCCAACCGCGACCGCGCGGAACTGGAAGGTCTCATCGGGTTCCTCACCAACACCGTCGTGATCCGCACGGACGTCTCCGGGAACCCCTCCTTCGCGGCGGTCGTGGCGCGCGTGCGCGAGGCGATGCTGGACGCGCACGCCAACCAGGGCCTGCCCTTCGAGAAGCTGGTCGAGGCGCTGCGCCCGGAACGTCACCTCAGCCGCAGCCCGCTCTTCCAGATGATGTTCATCTACCAGCAGGGAGCCGAGTCCCGGCCGGACCTGGAGGAGCTGACCGTCACTCCGGTCCAGGTGCCCTGCGAGACGTCGAAGTTCGATCTGACACTCGCCGTGCGGGACGGCGAGGACGGTATCGAGGGGTTCGTCGAGTACAGCACCGACCTGTTCGACGAGGTCTCCGTCCGCCGTCTCAGCCGTCACTTCGGCACACTCCTGGCCGCCGCCGTGGCCGACGCGACGACGCCGGTCTGGGAACTGCCGATCCTGTCGCCCGTGGAACGCGAGCGGATTCTCGTCGGGTGGAACCAGACCGACCAGCCGATCGGTGAGAACCTCGTCCACCAGATGTTCACCCTGCGCGCCCGGTCCGTCCCGGACGCCGTGGCCGTCGTGGACGAAGGCGGGGAGCTGACCTACCGGGAGCTCGACGCCGCCTCCGACGAGTGGGCGCGGGCTCTCCAGGAGCTGGGAGTCGGCCGCGGCAGCCTGGTCGGAATCTGCCTGGAACGCTCCGTCGAGTTCGCCGTCGCCTTCCTCGCCGTGCTCAAGGCGGGCGGGGCGTACGTACCGCTCGACCCCGCACAGCCGAGGGACCGGCTGGCCTTCGTACTCGACGACACGCAGGCGGCTCTGCTGCTGACCTCGGGGCGGCTCGCCGACCGGTTCGCCGGCTCGTCGGCCCGGGTGGTCGAGGTGGAGACGCTCGACGGCTCCGGGGCGCCCCCGTTGCGGGAGAGCGGGACCGGCCACGACGACCTGGCCTACGTCATCTACACCTCCGGTTCGACCGGACGGCCCAAGGGCGTGATGGTCACGCATCGCGGCATCGCCAACTACGCGGTCTGGGCCCGCGATGAGTACGTCCCCGTCGGCGGCGCGCCGGTCCACTCCTCCGTCGGGTTCGACCTGACCGTCACGAGCATGTTGGTGCCGCTGCTCGCCGGTGGCACGGTACACCTGCTGCCCGAGGGCGTGGGGGCCGAGGGGCTCGGCGAGGCGCTCCTGGCCAGGCGGGCGCCGTACGGCCTCACGAAGATCACCCCTGCTCACCTGGAGGTCGTGGCACACCAGCTCCCGCCACCCGAGGCCGCGGGGAGGACCAGGAGTTTCGTGATCGGCGGGGAGAGCCTGCTCGCCGAGAACATCGCGTTCTGGCGCCGGCACGCTCCGGACACCCGCCTGATCAACGAGTACGGTCCGACGGAGACCGTGGTCGGATGCGCCACCTACGAGGTCTGGGAGCAGACGCCGGCCACCGGGGCGGTCCCGATCGGCCGTCCCATCGCCAACACCAGGCTGTACGTCCTCGACCCCCTGCTGAACCCGGTCCCCGTCGGGGTGGCCGGTGAACTCCACGTTGGCGGGGCGGGCGTCGCCCGCGGCTACCTGAACCGCCCGGGGCTGACCGCCGAGCGGTTCCTGCCCGACCCGTTCTCGGCGTCGGGCGGCGAGCGCATGTACCGGACGGGGGACATCGTCCGCTACCGCGCCGACGGCAACCTGGAATATCTCGGCCGGCAGGACACCCAGGTGAAGCTGCGCGGGTTCCGCGTCGAGCTGGGCGAGATCGAGGCCGTGATGACGCGCCTGCCGGCCGTCGCCGACGTGGCGGTGACACTCAGGGAGGACACCCCCGGCGACAGACGCCTCGTCGCCTACGTCGTGAAGTCCGGCGACGGTGACGGTGACGGTGACCAGGGCGGTGCCGGCGCGCTGCGCGAGGCGCTCAGAGCCGAACTGCCCGACTACATGGTCCCCTCCGCGTTCGTCGTCCTGGACGCGCTGCCGCTGACGGCGAACGGCAAGGTCGACAGGGCCGCGCTGCCCGCCCCGTCCGCTGGGCCGGTCCCCGAGCCCGCGCGCGACAACGATGTGGAGGGGGTCGTCGCGGGCGTGTGGAGAACGCTGCTCGGCCGGGACGACATCGGGGCGCACGACAACTTCTTCGAGGCCGGCGGCCATTCACTGCTGCTGCTCGCCGTCCACGGGAAGCTGGTGGAGCTGTTCGGCGACCGGATCACCGTCACCGACCTGTTCCGCCATCCCACGATCCGCTCGCTGGCCGACTTCCTCGTCGCGGGGGAACCCGCCAGGGCCGCTGTGGCGGTGAAGGCCGCCGTGCCCTCCGGCGGCGCCATCGCCGTCATCGGGATGGCCTGCCGTTTCCCCGGCGCCCGTACGCCGGAGGAGTTCTGGAGGAACATCGACGAGGGAGTGGAGGCAGTCCGGTCCTTCTCCGACGAGGAGATCCTCTCCGACGGAGGCGATCCCGCCCTGCTCGGCGACCCCGCCTACGTCAAGGCCGGCACCGTACTCGCCGACATCGACCGGTTCGACGCGGGGTTCTTCGACTTCACCCCCCGCGAGGCGGAGATCCTCGACCCGCAGCACCGCCTGTTCCTGGAATGCTCCTGGGAGGCGCTGGAGTACGCGGGCTACGACCCGCACCGGTATTCCGGGCAGATCGGGGTGTTCGCCGGGTCCGGGCGGAGCACCTACCTGACCGACAACCTCCTGCACGCTCCCGAGATCGTCCGCGCGGTCGGTGAGTATCAGCTGATGCTCAGCACCGACAAGGACTTCCTGCCCACCCGTGTCTCCTACAAGTTCAACCTGCGCGGTCCGAGCATCAGTGTGAACACGGCCTGCTCGACCTCGCTGGTGGCGATCCACCTCGCGGGAGCGAGCCTGCTGTCGGGCGAGTGCGACATCGCGCTGGCCGGCGGGGCGAGGGTCGAAGCGGCGCAGCGCCGCGGGTACCTCTACCAGGTGGGCGGCATCGAGTCCCCGGACGGCCACTGCCGTCCGTTCGACGTGGACGCGCAGGGCACGTTGGGCTCCAGCGGCGTCGGGGTGGTGGCGCTCAAGCGGCTTGAGGACGCGATCGCCGACGGCGACGTCATCCACGCGGTCATCCGCGGCTCCGCGGTGAACAACGACGGCGCGCGCAAGGTGGGCTATGTGGCCCCCGCCGTCGACGGGCAGGCGGAGGTGATCGAGCGGGCGCTGGCCGTGGCCGGCGTCTCCCCGGGCACGATCGACTACATCGAGACGCACGGCACGGCGACGCCGCTCGGCGACCCGATCGAGGTCGCCGCACTGGCCCAGGTCTACGGGCGCGAGGAGACCTCGCGGTCCTGCGCCCTCGGCTCGGTGAAGTCCAACATCGGCCACACCGACGCGGCCGCCGGCGTCGCGGGACTGATCAAGACGGTCATGGCGCTCAAGGACGGCACACTGCCCGCGAGCCTCAACTTCAGCGCGCCCAACCCCAGGATCGACTTCGACGGCACGCGCTTCTACGTCAACACCGAATCGCGTGCCTGGCCCACCGGTGACGGCCCCCGCCGGGCCGCGGTCAGCTCGTTCGGAATGGGCGGCACGAACGCCCACGTCATCCTTGAGGAGGCGCCGCGGATCCCGTCCAGGGACACCGCCGGCGACCCGGAGCTCCTCGTCCTGTCCGCCGGGACGCCCTCCGCTCTCGACGCCGTGACCGAGCGGCTCGGCGACCACCTGCGCGACCACCCCGAGGTGAGCCTCGCGAGCGCGGCCACGACGCTGCGGCTGGGACGGCGCGAGCTGGACCACCGGCGGACGCTCGTCTCCGCCGACCGCAAGGCCGCCGTCGAGATCCTGACCGCGAAGGACCCGCAGCGGCTCCGTTCGGGAACGGCCCGGCGGACGCGTGGCGTGGCATTCGTCTTCCCGGGGCAGGGATCCCAGTACCCGGCCATGGGCGCGGGCCTGTACCGGCGGGAGGGCGTGTTCCGCGCGACCGTCGACCTCTGCTCGGAGTTCCTGCGTCCGCACCTCGGCCTGGACCTGCGCGACGTCCTCTACGCCGGTGACGGCTCGACGCTGCAGCAGACCTGGCTGACCCAGCCCGCCCTGTTCGTCACCGAGTACGCCCTCGCCCGCCATCTGATGGAGTGGGGGGTGCGGCCCGACGCCATGGCGGGACACAGCGTCGGCGAGTACGTCGCTGCCTGCCTGGCCGGGGTCTTCTCCGTCGAGGACGCGCTGAGACTGGTCAGCGCGAGGGGCCGCCTGGTCCAGGACCTTCCCTCGGGAGCCATGCTCGCCGTGCCCCTGCCCGAGACGGAGGTGCGCTGGCTGCTGGACGAGGAGCTGTCGCTGGCCGCGGTCAACGGGCCCGCGCTCTGCGTGGTGGCGGGCCCACATCCGGCCGTCGCCGCGCTCGAGGAGCGGCTGCTGCGGCGCGGCGTCACCTGCCGGCGGCTGCGGACCTCCCACGCGTTCCACTCCTCGATGCTGGACCCCGCCCTGGACGCCTTCGCCGCCGAGGTGGGCCGGGCGTCCCTCCAGCCGCCCCGGCTCCCCTACCTGTCGAACGTCACCGGCTCGTGGGTCACCGCCGAGGAGGCGACCGACCCGGCCTTCTGGGCACGGCACCTGCGGGAGACCGTGCGGTTCGGCGACTGCGCCCGGATCCTCCTGGAGGAGGGCCACGCCGTCGCCGAGGTGGGACCCGGCCGTACGCTCGCCACGTTCCTGCGGAACAAGGACGGCGGCCGGCCGGACCGGCGGGAGGAGGGCGGACCGGAGACCCCGGCGAACGCCGTCGTCACGCTGATGCGGCACCCGGCCGACGACACGGACGACCTCGCCCACGTGCTCGACGGGGTGGGCCGGCTCTGGCTCGCCGGCGTGCCGGTCGACTGGGCCCGCTTTCCCGAGGGCGGGCCGCGGGTGCCCCTGCCCACCTACCCGTTCGAGCGGAAAAGGCACTGGGTCCAGGGGCGGGGCATGCCCGCCCAGCCGGCGGAGGAGGCCGTCGACGGCCCTTCCCCCGACTCCCCCCTCTCCTCGCCGGAACTCGCACCCGGTGACGCGACGCGGGCACGCATCGCCGCGGTGTGGGAGGAAGTCCTCGGCATCACTCCCATCGGAGACCACGACGACTTCTTCGAATTGGGCGGTCACTCGCTGCTGGCCACCCAGCTCGTGGCCAGACTCCGCTCGGTCCTCGGTGCGGAGGTCCCGATCGAGGCCGTGTTCGAGCACCCCACCGTGGCCCGTCTGGCCGCGGCGCTCCCGCAGTCCGGGACCGTCACCGGTGAGCGTCCCGAGGGCGCCTCCGGGGAACCTCTGGGCAAGGCTCCGGTGGAAGCGCCGGGGGAACCGGACGACGGCCCCCTACCGCTCTCCTTCGCGCAGCGGCGCATCTGGTTCATGGACCAGATGCACCCCGACCAGAGCGCGTACACGATCGCCATGACGCTGGAGCTGGAGGGCGAGCTGGACGAGCGCGCCCTGCGCGCCGCCGTACAGGAGATCGTCCACCGGCACGAGACGCTTCGTACGACCTTCCCCGCGCCCGACGGGGAACCGGTCCAGATGGTCACCGCGCCCGGCCCGGTCGAGCTGCCGGTGATCGAGGTTCCCGATGTGACGGCCGCCGAACAGGCCGCGTCCGAGCTGGCGCGGACCCGGTTCGACCTGGTCGAGGGGCCCGTGTTCCAGGCCGCCCTGCTGCGGGTGGGACGGACGCACCACGCCCTGTCCCTGTCCATGCACCACATCGTCTCCGACGGGTGGTCGCTCGGGATCATCGCCAGGGAGCTGGGCGTCCTCTACAACGCGTTCGCCGCGAACCGCGAGTCGCCGCTGGGTGACCTGCCTCTGAGCTACGGCGACTACACGCTGTGGCAGCGTGAACGGCTACAGGAGGTCCTGGAACCCGATCTCGCCTACTGGAGGCGGCAGCTGGCGGACGCGCCGCCGGCCCTGGAACTGCCGACGGACAAACCCCGGCCGCCGCTGCAGACCTTCGACGGCGCGGTCTCCGCCCGGCTGCTTTCCGTGGATCTGGCGGACCGGCTGCGCGGGCTCAGCAGGGAGCACGGGCTGACCCTCTACATGACGCTGCTCGGCGCGCTGCAGACACTCCTGCACCGCTACACGGGGCAGTCCGACATCTGTGTCGGCTCGCCGGTGGCCGGGCGCACCCGGTCCGAGCAGGAGGAACTGATCGGGTGTTTCCTGAACACCCTCGTACTGCGCACCCGGCTCGACGGCCGGATGGCTTTTGGCGACCTCCTTCCCCAGGTCCGTGAGACGGCCCTGAACGCGTACGCGCGCCAGGACGTCCCGTTCGAGCGGCTGGTCGACGCGCTCAACCTGCCCAGGGACCCCAGCAGGAACCCCCTCTTCCAGGTCATGTTCAACCTGATGAATCTGCCCCCGGACGAGCTGCGGTTGGACGGGCTGCGGGTCCGCAGACTGCCCGTCGACGCGAGAGCCGCCCAGGTCGACCTGGCGCTCTATGTCTACGAGGTGAACGGCGGGCTCGACTGCCGCCTGGAGTACAACACCGACCTCTTCGAGGAGCGCACCGTCGAGCGCATGCTCGGCCACTTCGAGACCCTGCTGGAGGCGTTCGTCGCGGATCCCTCGATCCGGCTCGCCGACGTCGAGTTCCTGACCCCCGCCGAACGTCACGAACAACTCGTCGAGTGGAACGCCTCGGCGGACGACCAGGTGCCCGCCCGCCGTATCCACGAACTGGTCGAGCGGCAGGCCGACCGTACCCCCGAGGCGGTCGCGGTCACCTACGACGGGCTCTCGCTGACCTACCGTCAGCTCGACCGGCGGGCGAACCGGCTGGCCCACCGTCTCCGCTCGCTCGGCGTCGGCCCCGACGTGCTGGTGGGGGTGGCCGTCGAACGCTCGCAGACGATGATGGTGGCGCTGCTGGCCGTGCTCAAGGCCGGCGGGGCCTATGTACCGCTCGACCCGATGTATCCGCGCGACCGTCGGACGTACATCCTGGAGCACTCCGGGGCCGCGGTCCTGATCGCCCAGGAGGGACTCCTGGGCGACTACGACGGGTACGGCGGGCAGACGGTCCTTCTGGACGCCGACACCGAGCTGGAGAGCGCCGACAGACCCGAGGTGCCGGCTCCCGCCTCAAGCCTCGCCTACGTCCTCTACACCTCGGGATCGACCGGCCGCCCCAAGGGCGTGGCCGTCCCGCACTCGACCGTTGTCAACTTCCTGCACTCCATGGGGCGCGAGCCGGGGCTGAAACCGTCGGACACGCTCGTGGCCGTGACGACCTTCGCCTTCGACATCTCGGTCCTGGAAATGTTCCTCCCGCTCTGCGCCGGTGCCCGGGTGGTGATCGCGAGCCGCGACGAGGCATATGACGCGACGCTTCTGGCCGCCCTGATGACCGCGGAGAACGCGACGTTCCTGCAGGCCACGCCCGCCACCTGGCACCTGCTGGTGTCGTCGGGGTGGCAGGGGGCGCCCGGGCTCAAGGCCCTGGCCGGAGGGGAGGCGCTGCCCGCCGCGCTGGCCGCCGACCTGCTCGACCGGACCGGCGAGCTGTGGAACATGTACGGCCCGACGGAAACGACGATCTGGTCGACCATGGCGCGGGTCGGCGAGGACGGCGGCCCCATCACGATCGGCCACCCGATCGGGAACACGCAGGTCTACGTGCTCGACCGCGAGATGCGGCTCCTTCCCGCCGGCGCCGTCGGCGAGCTTCACATCGGCGGGCTGGGAGTGACCCGGGGCTATCTCGGACAGCCCGACATCACCGCCGACCGGTTCGTGCCCGATCCCTACGGGCCTGTTCCGGGGGCGCGGCTCTACCGCACCGGGGACCTCGCCCGATTCCGTCCGGACGGCACCGTCGAGTTCCTCGGGCGCAATGACGCGCAGGTGAAGGTGCGCGGCTTTCGCATCGAGCTGGGCGAGATCGAAACCCACCTGCTGGCACACCCCACGGTGCGCGACGCGGTGGTGGTCGTCCGCGAGGACGGCGATGCCAAGGAGATCGTCGCCTATCTCCGGCCGCACCCCGGCCAGGACCCGGTCGAGGCCGGTGAATGGCGGGCCCACCTGCGCAGGGACCTGCCCGACTACATGGTGCCCACGGCGTTCGTGACGATGGAGGACTTCCCGCTCACCCCGAACGGCAAGGTGGACCGGCTGGCCCTGCCCGCTCCCGACCGTACCCGCTCCTTCGACGAGAGCGGCTACGTCGCGCCGAGGACCCCGCTGGAGATGACTCTGGCCACGCAGTGGGCGCAGGTACTGGGCATGGAACGTCTCGGGATCGACGACAACTTCTTCGACCTGGGCGGCGACTCGTTCAAAGCCGTCCGTGCGGTTCGGGGCAGCGGCCTTTCCGCCGGTGTGCTGGACCTTTTCAAGAACCCGACCGTCCGCGCGTTCGCCGAGCACGCCGGAGGGGGGAGCACGAGGCTCTTCCACGAGCTGACGCCACCCCGTCCCAAGGGGGACGACTCCCTCCTGACGCTCGTCTGCCTGCCGTTCGCCGGCGCGGGTGCCATCACCTACCGGTCGCTCGCCGCCGCCGTCCCGGCCGGCGTCTCCCTGTACGCGCTGGAACCTCCAGGCCACGACGTCAACCGGCCGGACGAACCGATGCTCCCGATGGACGAGCTGGTGAGCCGCTGTGTCGAAGAGATCAAGGAGCGGATCACCGGCCCGCTCGTCCTCTACGGGCACTGCATGGGGGGCGCGATGACCGTCGCGCTGGCCGAGCGGCTGGAGGCCGAGGGGGTCGACCTTGTCCGGATCTTCATCGGAGGCCATTTCCCGGCGCCACGCCTGCCGGGAAGGCTGGCCGACCTGCTGCACAGGATGTTCCCGACGGAGCACCGTACCTCCAAGCGCGCCACGCTGGACTTCCTGCGCGCCATGGGATTCTTCACCGACGCCCTCGACGAGAAGGAGCAGGCCTTCCTGATGCGGGCGTTCTTCAAGGACACCCGGGATGGTGAGGACTACTACACCGCCCGGTACCGGGACGGCGGGGCCCGCAAGCTCGCGGCGCCGATCGTCTCCGTGATCGGCGCCGCC
>NZ_JBEXUE010000131.1:0-22200 GCF_040614275.1 Streptosporangium sp. NPDC006013 | reverse complement strand
GTTCGCCGAACCGCCGGGCCAGCGTTTCCTTCAGGGAGTCCGGGTTCGTATGTGCACGGGTCCCGTGACCCGCGCGCCGCCGCGACCGTGGAGGACCTGCTCGACCTGGTACGGATTGCGCGCCCGGAACTCCTCGTGCGCACCGCCTACCTCGACCACGCCGCCCCGACGCTCCCTGCGGCGCTGTCGGGACTGGCCGAGGCGGTGGTGCTGCCGCTGCTGCTCACCGAGGCCTACCACAGCCGGGTCGACATCCCCGGCGCGCTGGCCGAGGCGACGGCCCGCCGGCCCCTGCTGCGCGTGCACGCGGGCGCCACCCTGGGCCCGCACTCGCTGCTGGTCACCGCGCTGGAGCGGCGTCTGGCCGAGGCGGGGGTGGAGCCCGGCGAGACGGGCACCGCCGTGGTGCTGGTCTCGGCCGGCTCCAGCGACCCGCGGGCCAACGCGACGATCGCCCAGGTCGCCGGAGACTGGTCCGCACGGCGCGGCTGGCGGTCGGTGAGCGCCGCCTACGCCTCGGCCGCCGGTCCCACCCCGCAGGAGGCGGTGCTGCGCCTGCGGCGCTCCGGGGCCGCCAGGGTCGTCATCGCCCCCTACCTGCTGGCCCCGGGCCACTTCGCCGACAAGATCCGCCGCGAGACGCTGGCCGCGGGCGCCGACGTCGTCGCCGACGTGCTGGGCGCCGCCCCGGAGCTCGCGACGGTGCTGCTCGAACGCTACGACCGGGCCGCGCACCGGCAGCAGGTGCTCGCCACCGCCTGAACCCCACCGTAACCCCACCGTGCCCGGCTCCGCAGCTCAGGAACCCACGAGGGGGCTCGGGGACCTCACGAGGAGGCTCAGGGCACGCTCGGGGGTGCGGTGGCCTCGCCCTCGCAGCGCAGCAGGACCACCTTCCCGGTTCTCGGGTCCACCTGGCGCACGTTGTCCTGGCAGGTCGAGGAGATCATCTCCCGCACGCTGACCGACCACTTCAGCGGGAAGGGTTTCGCTTCGCTGAGCTGTGCCTCCCAACCGTCGAAGTAGTCGTCCATCCCCTCGAGCAGCATGTTGATCGTCTTGCCCGTGCTGTCGATCTCGCCGGGCAACACGACCGCGGACACGACCCGCTCCCCTGCCTCCAGAATCTCCATGCCCTTGATCGCTCCGGTGCTCCGGTCCTCCTGGAAGATCTCCATGGTGAATCCGTCGGGACCGGTTCCGCAGAGCTGCCTTCTGGGAGGGCCGTCATCGATCCAGACGATCGCCCGCCGCAGCGGTCCTGAGCAGTGGAGGTTCACCGTCGCCGGGCCGGTCAGGGATCCGAGCCGGAGTTGCTCACGTGTCCCACCGGTCTTGTAGCCGCGGGTCACGACCTCGCGCCCCGGGTAGGGCCCTCCCAACGGCCGTGACGTGGTCGGTGTGCCGGCGGACGGCTGGGCCATGACGCCGGTCCAGACGTCGGCCTCACTCGCCGTACCGCCGCCCAGGGGCACGTTGAGTGCCACCGCGACGGTGAGGGCGGCCGCGGCCGCCGCACCGGCCGCGCCCCGGCGACGGCGTCTGATCGCGCGGACCCGCCGGTGGACGTCGGCGACGGTGACGCCCCCGCTGTGGCCGTCGTCTCCGTCTCCGGTCAGGATCTCGCGCAGTTCGAATTCGGTGATCGTCATCTCAGCTCCCCGTGGTGATCGCGGCGGTCGCGGGATCGATCCGCAGTTTGCGCAGTGCCCGGCTGGCCTGGCTGCGCACGGTCGGCACCGAGCAGCCGAGGATCTCGGCGATCTGCTGGTCGGGCAGGTCGGCGAAGTAACGCAGCACGATCACGGCCCGCTGCCTGCCGGGAAGCCCGGCCAGGACCTGCCTGACCGCCTCCCGGCCGGCCACCGCGTCCTCCGCGGCCTCGTCCGGTGTCTCGGGGAGGTCCGCGCTCGGCACCTCCCCCCGCCACCTGCGCCGCCACCAGCTGGCATGGGTGTTGGCCAGGATGCGGTAGACGTAGGGGTCCGGATCGTCGCCCACTCTCCGCCAGGCGAGCCACGCCTTGGCCAGGGCTGTCTGCAGCAGGTCCTCCGCCGTGCCCCAGTCGCGGCACAGCAGGTAGGCGGTCCGCAGCAGGCGGGCCGAGCGCTGCTCCACGTAGCGCTCGAAGTCGGCCCGGTCTCGCATCGGGGGATCCTCCCTGCTCGGTGTATGTCACCGAGCACTACGCTCCGGGCGCCCCGAGACGTTGCACGCGTCCGGAGACTCACCCGCCGGGGGCGCGGGGAGAAAACCCGGACGGGGACAGCGGCGGCCGAGCGCACGGCCACGCGGCCCAGAGGGGCCCAGAGGGGCCCAGCCCGGGAGTGGCACGGGCGACACGTAGCAGGTGAACGCGGGGCAGGTGAGAGACCGCGCGGGTAGGGGGCGGCCGTCAGTGGCCGGGCAGCCGGGGAGGCCTGGGGGGCCTGGGATGGTGCGCTGAGCTCCAGGGCTGAGGGGGCGGGTGGATCTGGTGGGGGCGTGCCTCACCGGGCAGCTCGCCGCGCATCTGGTCCCACTGCTCCCGCCAGGCGGCCCACTTCTTCTTGAGGGGCTTGGCCCGCGAGTCTCCGACCACCTTGATGTCCCCCATGAGGACATAGGCCTTGACCCGGACGATCGGCACGTTCGTGCCCGGGGGCGCCTCGATCACCTGGACCTTCTTGTCCCCCATGATGGCGATGCCGTCGAGCTCGACGTCCACGCCGTCCGGGACGATGATCTTCACGTCGCCCATGACCGCGGTGGCCATGATGTCGACCACCCCGGTGCGGACCTCGGCCTGGCGCAGGTCCAGCACGACGTCGCCCATCACGGCGACGGCACCGAGCGGTTTGTCGATCCGCCATGTGCCGCGCCGCTTGGAACTGCCCATCACCGCCACGAACCAGCGTCGCGCCGCCCCGCCCCGCTCGGCCTCAGCCGGAGGATAGGCGGGGGCGGGCGCCGGGTGGCCACCTGGCAGGTCCGCGGTGAGCACGGCCAGCTCGGCCTGGGTGAGGGCGGTGTAGGCCGCCTCGGTGCGCTCGGTCAGCTCGCCGAGGGTCAGCCGTCCCTCGACGGAGGCGACCCGCAGCCATTCGACGGCGGCCTCCCGCTCGGCGTCCGAGACCCGCATTTCCCCGGGATCATTCATGACTCACAACATATCGCGAGTTGTCGGAATAGAGGATCCCCAGAAGGTAGGAAGCGCGGTGCGCCTGAAGAAGGAGGCCAGGCCTGCTGACGCCCCCACACCGGGCACCGCGTCCACCATACGGCGGCGCGGGGCACCGCGTCGGGCGTCGCGGCCGGTGTACGGCCTCCTCTCCCAGGCAGGCAATAGGATCCGTAGGCATGTACCGAGAACTCCTGGACGCGGTGGCGGGTAACGACGCCGAGCGGGTCGAGCGGCTGCTGCAGAGCGGGACGAGCGCCGACCCCGGCGGCACGGAAGAGCCCACCGCCCTGTACCTGGCATCGAGCGCGGGGCGCGTGGCCGTCGTGCGCGCACTGCTGGCCCACGGAGCCGACCCCAACCGGATCAGCGGCGGACAGGACGCGGGGCTGCCCCTGTGCGCCGCCTCGGCCTGGGACCGCGTCGAGACCGTGGAGGCACTGCTGGCCGCCGGGGCCGACGTGTCCGGGCGGGAGGCCGACGGGTGGACCGCCGTGCTCTGGGCCGCCGCCAACGGGCGGGCCGATGCCGTCCGTACGCTGCTCGCGGCCGGGGCGGACCCCGAGGACGCCAATGAGGGCGGCGACACCGCGCTCACCCTGGCCACCCGGCGCGGCGCCCTGGGTGTCGTGCGCGCGCTGCTGGAGGCCGGCGCCGAGGCCGACCGGCCCGACGGCGACGGCGACACGCCGCTGTCCATCGCCTACGACTGGCTCGGCACCCAGCTGGAGAGCGCGCTCCTTGAGCAGGTCACCGAGCAGGCCCCCGAGGGCTCGCAGTTCGTCGTGGGCCGCAGCCGGGCCACGGACGGCACCGACCTGGTGACCGTCGCGGCGGTGGGCCCGGACGGGACCCGCGTGGCCGAGCTCACCTGCCAGCGCGGGCACGCGGCCGTCGCGACCCTGCTGGAGGACGCGACGGGCGAGCGACTGCCCTTCGACGAGATGGTCGAGCGGGCGATGCCCTACCGCGACATCGACGAGGAGGCCGAGACCTGGTGGACCGTGGCGAGCTCGCTGAGCCGGCGCGGCGACGGCGAGACCTTCGACGCGGCGGCGCGGCTGTGCGCGAGCGAGGACCCGCGCAAGCGGGAGTTCGCCGTCGACGTGCTCGCCGAGTTCGGCTTCACCGAGGACGAGAAGCCCTTCCTGGAGGAGACGCTGCCGATCCTGCGGCGGATGGCGGCCACCGAGGGCGACGAGCGGGTGCTGCGCTCGGTGCTCGGCGCGCTCGGCCACCACGCCGACCCGCGTGCCCTGCCCGAGGTGCTGGAGATCATCACCTCCGACGGCTGGACCCGCACCCAGGCCGACCCCGCCGCGCTGGCCGCCGTCCTGCCGGCCGGCCACGCCGAGGGACTCGCGCTGCTCATCTCGATGACCGAGGACCCCGACGCGGAGGTACGCGACTGGGCGACCATGGGCCTGGCGGGTCTGGCGCAGGACAGTGAGCCGATCCGCGACGCGCTCGCCGCCAGGCTCGACGACGAGGATCTGAACACTGTCGCCGAGGCCACCCGCGGCCTGGCCACCCGGGGGGACGCCCGCGCCCAGCGGGGCGCCGACCGCGTGCTCGCCGAGAGCGACGAGGACGACGACTACGTCCGCGACCTGGTCAAGAACCTCTGAACCGCGAGCCGTACGCGCGACTCCGCCCGGCCGGTGCCGGGGCGGAGGACGCGTACGGCGAGGGGCGTTCCCGGAGACCGCCCCTCCAAGTCCACGCGAAAGCCGGACATAGCACCACAATTAAGTGCACCAACCCTCCGGAGGGATGTTGAGATAGGTACAGGAGCCGGCGACGGGCCGGATGAGTTCACCGGAGGCCCCACGTGACCCATGACGTCTTCAACCAGGCAGATCCGCTCACCGGGCACGACGTGTCCGCCGACGCCGCCCTCATGGACGGCGTGGACCGGGAGGGCGCGGGATGGGCCACGGGGGAACTGCGCAGGCTCGGCCTCCTCGCCGGTTCCGAGCAGGCCCAGGAGTGGGGACGGCTGGCGAACGAGTATCCGCCCGTGCTGCACACCCACGACAGGTACGGGCGGCGGATCGACGAGGTGGAGTTCCACCCCGCCTGGCACGAGCTGATGACCGTCGCCGTCGGCAACGGCATGCACGCCACCCCGTGGACGAGCGCCAGGCCGGGCGCGCACGTGGCCCGCGCCGCCAAGTTCTATCTCTGGAGCCAGGTCGAGGCGGGGCACGGCTGCCCGATCTCGATGACCTACGCGTCGATCGCCGCGCTGCGCCACAGCCCGGTGCTCGCCGCCGAGTGGGAGCCGCTGCTGGCCTCGCGGAGCTACGACTTCGGGCTGCGCCCGCCGCTGGGCAAGCGCGGCGTGCTCGCCGGGATGGCGATGACCGAGAAGCAGGGCGGTTCCGACGTGCGGGCCGGCACCACCCGCGCCGAGCCGCTGAGCGATGGAAGCTACCTGCTGACCGGGCACAAGTGGTTCAACTCCGCCCCGATGTGCGACGTGTTCCTGGTTCTCGCCCAGGCCCCCGGCGGGCTGTCGTGCTTCCTGCTCCCCCGGATCCTGCCGGACGGCACCCGCAACGCCGTCCAGCTGATGCGGCTGAAGGAGAAGCTGGGCAACCGGTCCAACGCCAGCGCCGAGGTGGAGTACCACGGCGCGACGGCCTACCTGGTGGGCGAGGAGGGCCGGGGCGTGCGGACCATCCTGGAGATGGTCAACATGACCCGGCTGGACTGCGTGATCGGCTCCGCGGCCGGCATGCGGTACGGCGTCACGCGGGCGGTCCACCACGCCAGGCACCGCGCCGCGTTCGGCAGGAAGCTCGCCGACCAGCCGCTGATGCGCAACGTGCTGGCCGACCTGTCCCTGGAGTCGGAGGCGGCGACCGTCCTGATGACGCGGCTGGCCGGCGCCACCGACCGGGCCATCGCCGGGGACCGGGCCGAGGCCGCGCTGCGCCGCACCGCGCTGGCCGTGAGCAAGTACTGGGTCTGCAAGCGCGCTCCGGCGCACGCGGCCGAGGCGCTGGAGTGCCTGGGCGGCAACGGCTACGTCGAGGAGTCGCAGATGCCCCGGCTGTTCCGCGAGTCGCCGCTCAACGGCATCTGGGAGGGCTCGGGGAACGTCGCGGCGCTGGACGTGCTGCGCGCCCTGGGCCGCGAGCCCGAGGCGCAGGAGGCGTTCTTCGCCGAGGTCTCGCTCGCCTCCGGCGCCGACCGCCACCTGGACGCCGCCGTCGACCGTCTGCGTAAGTCCCTGGACGACACGACGGACATCGAGGCCCGCGCCCGGCGTGTCGCCGAGGACATGGCCCTGGTGCTGCAGGGGTCGCTGCTCGTGCGGCTGGCGCCGACGGCCGTCGCCGACGCCTTCTGCGTCTCCCGGCTGTCCGGCGACGCGGGTCGCGCCTTCGGCACGCTCCCCCCCGGCCTGGATCTGGACGTCCTCGTCGAGCGCGCCTCCTACTGACCCGTCCCCGGCGGGCGTTGCGGGGCCGTTCGGGCATTGGCTCCGGGGAGGCGAGTAGGGTCGGTCCTGGTTGACTCTTCATGATCGAAAGGATGATCGCCATGGCGACGACACGTACCGCGACGACCCAGTGGAAGGGCTCGCTGATGGAGGGCGCGGGCAGCGTCTCCCTCGACTCCTCCGGGGTGGGCACGTTCGATGTGTCCTGGCCCTCGCGCGCCGAGCAGGCGAACGGCAAGACCTCTCCGGAGGAGCTCATCGCGGCCGCGCACTCCTCGTGCTTCTCGATGGCCCTGTCCCACGGGCTGGCCCAGGCGGGCACCCCGCCGCAGACCGTGGAGACCAAGGCCGACGTGACCTTCCAGCCGGGTGAGGGCATCACCGGGATCGTCATCTCGGTCCGCGCCCAGGTCGACGGCCTGACCGCCGAGCAGTTCCAGGAGGCGGCCGAGAAGGCCAAGGCGAACTGCCCGGTGAGCAAGGCCCTCGCGGGCACGACGATCAGCCTCAACGCCGAGCTGCTGAGCTGATCACGGCCGGCCGCCCACGGTCATGACCGATCACGACCGACCGGCCACGATCGGGCTGATCACGGTTGAACCGCTCACCGGGCGGTCACCACCGGGGTGATCACCGCACCGTCCGTGACCATGCGTGCCCCACAGGGCACACATGGTCACGGAGGGTCACGGACGGTGCGCCGAAAGACTGGGACAAATCTCCTCAACGCCACCTTAAGGTGACAAGGGCGAGAACACCCTGCACAAGGGGGCCCGACCAGAGGAGAATAGGGGCACATGCGTGAAGTCTGGCCAGGAGAGTCCTATCCGCTTGGCGGCACCTGGGACGGGGTGGGCGCCAACTTCTCCCTGTTCTCCGAATCCGCCGAACGCGTCGAGCTCTGCCTTTTCGGCGACGACGGGCACGAGGAACGCGTCGAGCTGACCGAGGTCGACGGGTTCGTCTGGCACGGCTACCTCCCGGGGATCATGCCGGGACAGCGGTACGGCTACCGCGTCCACGGTCCCTACAACCCCTCTCAGGGGGACCGGTGCAACCCCTCCAAGCTGCTCCTCGATCCCTACGCCAAGGCCGTCGAGGGCGACCTGAGGTGGAACGAGGCGCTCTTCTCCTACCGGTTCACCGATCCCGGCAGCCGCAACGACACCGACACCGCCCCCTTCATGCCGAAGAACGTGGTGGTCAACCCGTTCTTCGAGTGGGGAAACGACAGGCCGCCCCGGACCCCGTACCACCAGACCGTGATCTACGAGGCGCATGTCCGCGGGCTCACCATGCGCCACCCCGCGGTGCCCGCGGAAAAGCGCGGCACCTACGCGGGACTGGGCCACCCCGCGGTCATCGACCACCTGCTGAGCCTGGGTGTCACCGCGGTGGAGCTGATGCCGGTGCACCAGTACGTGCCCGAGCACGCGATGGTCGCCAGGGGCCTGACCAACTACTGGGGCTACAACACGATCGCCTACCTGGCCCCGCACGCCGCCTACTCCGCCTCGGGCCAGCGCGGCGAGCAGGTGCAGGAGTTCAAGGCGATGGTACGGGCGCTGCACGAGGCGGGGATCGAGGTCATCCTCGACGTGGTCTACAACCACACCGCCGAGGGTGACCACATGGGGCCGACGCTGAGCTTCCGTGGCATCGACAACAGGGCGTACTACCGCCTGCACGACGGCGACCGGCGCTACTACCTCGACTACACCGGCTGCGGGAACTCCCTCAACGTCCGCTCGCCGCACGCCCTCCAGCTGATCATGGACTCGCTGCGCTACTGGGTCCTGGAGATGCACGTGGACGGCTTCAGGTTCGACCTGGCCTCCGCCCTCGCCCGCGAGCTGCACGACGTCGACCGGCTGAGCGCCTTCTTCGACCTGATCCAGCAGGATCCGGTGATCTCCCAGGTGAAACTGATCGCCGAGCCGTGGGACGTGGGGCCCGGCGGCTACCAGGTCGGCAACTTCCCGCCGCTCTGGATGGAGTGGAACGGCAAGTACCGCGACAGCGTCCGCGACTTCTGGCGCGGCAGCGGGTCCGCGCTGCCCGAGTTCGCCTCCCGGCTGACCGGCTCCGCCGACCTCTACGCCACCTCGGGGCGCCGCCCCGTGGCCTCCATCAACTTCGTCACCTGCCACGACGGGTTCCCCCTGACCGACCTGGTCTCCTACGACCGCAAGCACAACGAGGCCAACAAGGAGAACAACCGCGACGGCACCGACGACAACCGGTCGTGGAACTGCGGGGTCGAGGGCCCCACGGAGGACCCGGGGATCGTGAGCCTGCGCAGGCGCCAGCGCCGTAACTTCCTGGTCACCCTGTTCATCTCCCAGGGCGTGCCGATGCTGCTGGCCGGTGACGAGTTCGGCCGGACCCAGGGCGGCAACAACAACGCCTACTGCCAGGACAACGAGATCTCCTGGATCGACTGGTCGCTGGCCTCCGGCGAGGCGGACCTCCTCGACTTCGTCAGGAGCCTCTCCAAGCTGCGGCGCGAGCACCCGGTATTCCAGCGGCGCCGCTTCTTCCACGGCCACAAGGCCGACGACGGCACCCGCGACATCGTCTGGCTCACCCCGTCGGGAGAGGAGATGTCGGCGAGCGACTGGCACACCGGCTACGCCAAGTCACTGGCCGTCTTCCTGAACGGCGACGCCATCACCGAGCCGGGCACCCGCGGCGAGCGGATCACGGACGACTCGTTCCTGCTCCTGATCAACGCCCACCACGAGGAGATGATCTTCACCCTCCCCGAGGCGAGGTACGGCAAGCGGTGGCGGCGGGTGCTGGACACCGCCGACGAGGGGACGGAGCTCCTCTCGCCTCCGCAGGAGTCCTGGCCGGCCGAGAGCGCGGTGGAGGTGACCGCCCGCTCGGTGCAGATCCTGCACTGCGAGCGGGCGTAGGGCCGGCCGCTCGCGGCCTTCAGGCCCCTGACGCGATCGCGGCGGTGAGCAGGACGAGCACGAACGTCGCCACGCCGGCCACGCCGTGCAGCACGACCGCGACCATGGGGAAGCGCTGCTCGGCGCCGCGGGCGTGGCGTCCGCCGCCCAGCCAGCGGGTGAACATGGTGAAGCCCAGCAGCGCGGAGAGCGCGAGGACTCCGAACGACAGCCAGGCGAAGGCCGGCTCCAGGGTGCGTACGTACACGATCCAGCAGGCCAGGGCGGACACCGCCAGGGCCGGATGGGCGAAGATGAGCAGCGCGGGAAAGCGGGTGACCTTGGTCGCCTGCTGGCGGAGCCCTCCCCCGGAGAGCCACAGGTACAGCAGGTAGATCCCGACCATCGCGGTGATCAACCATGTCACGATCGTGACCAGCCCCACACAGCCCTCCCGTGTCTCCCGGAACGAATCATGTACCGGGAGCCGCCCCGAGTCACCCCAGCCCTCAGATCCAGTATCGAACGCTCCGGGAGAACTCACAGGTCGTTTCCATGCGAAGGTAGGAGAATGCGCCTTATTCACCCCGAGACCTCGGACGAGGTCGACCTCGTCCGTGCCTACGCCTACCCGGCCGGCCCCTGCCTGCGGATCAACATGGTCGCCAGCGCCGACGGCGGTACCTGGCTGAAGGGACTGTCGGGCGGGCTGTCCGGCAGGGGCGACCGCCAGGTCTTCTGGACGTTGCGCGGGCTGGCCGACGTCGTCGTGGCCGGTGCGGCGACCGTGCGGGCCGAGGGGTACGGCCCGGCACGGCCCAGGCCGTCGTGGCAGGGGCTGCGCGAGGGCCGCCCGGCCGCCCCGCCGGTGGCGGTGATCACTCGCGGGCTCGACCTCGACCTGTCGGGCCCGCTGTTCACCGAGGCGGAACCGTACGCCCGGACCATCGTCATCACCTGCGGGGCCGCCCCCAAGGAGCGCCGCGAGGAGGCCGCCAGGCGTGCCGAGGTGATCGTGGCCGGGGGCGAGCGGGTGGATCCGGTGCTGGCGATGGCGGCGCTCCGCGAGCGCGGCCTGAGCCGGGTGCTCTGCGAGGGCGGCCCGAAGACCAACGCCCAGCTGGCCGCCGCGGACCTGGTCGACGAGCTCTGTCTCACGGTGAGCCCGCTGCTGATCGGCGGGGACGCCGCCCGTGCCTTCGACGGCCCTCCCTCGCTCACCCCCCTGCGCCTGGCCCACGTGCTGGAGGACGAGGGGTTTCTCTTCACGCGGTATGTCCGGCGAGACGAGAAGGCCGGAACCCTCTAGCGCCGGAGGTCCCGGCGTTCCATGATTCATGTGGACATACCTCTAGAGAAACGATATATCTCGACCATGGAACGATCATCCTCCTCCGGTGACGAATTGCGCGCCTCGCTCGAGGCTCGCCGGGACCTCGGACCGGAATACGAAGACTCCCTTGTCGAGGGTTTCCTGGAGAAGATGGACCGGGAGATCGACAAGCGGGTGGACGACCGGCTCGCCGACCGCGCCCGCAAGGAGAGCCCCGCGGTCCGTCCCTCCCTGGACGCCGGGCAGCGGCTGGCGCTGGCGATCGTCTCCCTGGCGACCGGGATACCCGCGACGATCGGGCTGGCCTTCTCCGGCCTGGGCGACTCGATCCTCGCGTTCATCCTGGTGCTCGTGTGGGTCGGCATCATCAGCGTGAACCTGTCGTTCGCCCTCGCGCGGCGGCGCCAGGGCTGACCGCCGCCGCCCGCTTCCACTTCCACGTCAAGCAAGCGTACGCTTGGGCAAGTTTCCGGTACGGCTGACGCGGGAGTGATGAGTGGACGAGTACCGCAATCTGATCGGCGGCCGCCTGGTGGCCGCGGCCGACGGCCGCACGCTGGACTCCGTCAACCCCGCCACCGGCGAGGTCTGGGCCCGAGTCCCGGCGAGCGGCAGGGCCGACGCGGAGGCCGCCGTCGCGGCGGCGCGCACGGCCTTCCCCTCCTGGTCCGCCATGCCCGCACTCGGCCGGGCGCACTTCCTGCGCGCGGTGTCGGAGGTCTTCGCCCGGCACGCCGAGGAACTGGCCAGGATCGAGACCAGGGACAACGGGCGCATCCTGCGGGACACGCTGAAGAAGGACCTGCCCGGTATGACCCACCTGTGGCAGATCGCCGCCGGGCAGGTGCTCGACGCGGTCAAGGGCGAGACGGTGATCCTCGGCCCGGACAGCCTGGGTCTCACCCGTCGCGAGCCGTACGGGGTGGCGCTCTGCGTCATCCCGTGGAACTCCCCCATCTCGACGTTCTCCGCCAAGGCGGCCTACGCGCTGGCCGCGGGGAACACCGTGATCGTCAAGCCCGCCGAGCAGGCCTGCGCCTCGGTGCTGCGCCTCGGCGAACTGCTGGCCGAGGTGCTCCCGCCCGGCGTGCTCAACATCGTCAGCGGCCTCGGGGAGGACGTCGGCGACCCGCTGGTCAGGCATCGCGGGGTCAACAAGATCAGCCTCACCGGCTCCACCCAGACCGGGCAGGCGATCACCCGGGCCTCGGCCGACCACCTCAAACCGCTGACGTTCGAGCTGGGCGGCAAGTCACCGAACATCGTGTTCTCCGACGCCGATCTGGACGCCGCCGCTCAGGGGGTGACCGTCAACTCGGTCTACACCGGCAACGCCGGACAGGTCTGCGTGGCCGGGTCCCGCATCCTGATCCACCGGCCGGTCTGGGACGAGATGATCGGGCGGATCACCGCCATCGCCTCGCACGTCCGGCTGGGCGACCCACTCGACATGGCCACCACGATGGGCCCGATCGTCTCGGCCGGGCAGTACGAGCGGGTCGCCTCCTACCTGGAGATCGCCGAGAAGGAGGGCGCCGAGCTGGTGTTCGGCAGCCAGACGGGGGCCGACGTGGTCCCGTCCATGCCCGGCGGCTACTGGGTGGCCCCCACCCTGTTCACCACCTCCGACAACGCGCTGCGCGTCTGCCAGGAAGAGATCTTCGGTCCGGTGGCCGTGGCCATCCCCTTCGACACCGAGCAGGAGGCTCTGGCGATCTCCAACGACTCCCCCTACGGGCTCGCCGCCGGCGTGTGGACCCGCGACCTCGGCCGCGCCCACAGGTTCGTCCGCGACCTGCAGAGCGGCACCGTCTGGGTCAACACCTTCCGCCAGATGCCCCCGGGGCTGCCGTTCGGCGGCGTCAAGGACTCCGGGTACGGGCACGACGCCGTGCTGGAGTACACCAGGGAGAAGGCCGCGATCATCCACATCTGACCGGAGCCGTGGGCCGCCCTGCCCGCCCTGAAGATCAGGGCCCGTCGTTCAGGTGCGTGCGGCCGACCAGCCGAGGTGGGGAGTTACCCGGTCGAGCAGGCCCGGCAGGGCAGGGTGGAGCTCTGCCGGGACGTCCCCCTCGCCGAACCAGGTCAGGTTCCCGATCCGGTCCGGCTCCGCCAGGGTGACCTCCGAAGGGTCGATGAGCACCGCGAACTGCACCGACACCCAGTGCGTCGCCACCTCGCCCGAGGTCCGCCGGACGTTGGCCACGCCCACCTGGACCAGTTCCAGGGCGGTGGCGCCGAACTCCTCGGAGACCTCGCGCCGGACGCACGCCTCGAAGTCCTCGCCGAAGGCGAGCTCTCCCGCGCCGGAGTCCCACACCTCGCGGCTGTCCCTCGCCCCGGGACCCCGAAGGTGCAAAAGGACCCTGCCCTTGCCGTCATGGCAGACGAAGCTGCAGCTGACCCCGATGTAGGAGCGCCCAGCCGGGCGGGAGTCGACGGAGGGCGGATCGTCACTGTGGTCGACCAAGGAAGTTCGTCCCAAAGGAGCCGGAGGTGGATCGCGAGCGGCGGCTCGCCACGTGGAGGCAACCCTACAGAACGAGCCGGAAGCCGGGCGGAAGGGCAGGTCCGCCCCGGAGCCGCCACGGCGGCGGGACCGGGCACTCGACGGGGCGGACCGTATGACCACCTGCCTCATGCCCACCGGGCCCAGGCGCTGGCGCGCCACCCGGACGGCGGCATTCCGGCCGGCCCGCGGAACGTGGGCGACCGGGCAGGTGATCTCACCCCTCAACGGGAAGGTGAACCACCCTCCACACTTTTAAAGACGCCAAAACGGTCATCAAAGGATGCTTCGCTCGTCAAGATTTTTCCGAACGGGGCAACCCCGGGCCTCGCCCCTCCACACGCCACGGCGACCGCATAGGCTGATGTGATGGACAAGGTGGTAAAGAGCGACGCCGAATGGCGCGTCCAGCTCTCTCCCGAGGAGTTCCGCGTGCTTCGCCAGGCCGGGACAGAGCGCCCCTTCACCGGGGAGTACGTCGACACCAAGACCGTGGGCGTCTACAGCTGCCGGGCCTGCGGCACCGAGCTGTTCCGGTCCGACACCAAATTCGACAGCCACTGCGGCTGGCCGAGCTTCTACGAGCCGTCGAAGTCCGACGCGGTGACGCTGATCGAGGACCGCTCGATGGGCATGGTCCGCGTCGAGGTCCGGTGCGCGACCTGCGACTCACATCTCGGCCACGTGTTCCACGGCGAGGGCTACGGCACGCCCACCGACGACCGCTACTGCATCAACTCCGTCTCGCTGAGGCTGGAGCCCGCCGAGTAGGCCACCGCGTCGCGATCCGGCCGGTCCGCGGCGCGCGGAGACAGCCAGATCGGTCCATCCCGGAGGTTAGTGAGGCGCAGGAAGGGGCAGAGCGACCTCACGCAAAGTATTCACAGATCTCCGTAGCGTGTCTGCCCAAGGAGCCCCCGTGCATCTCCGCCACAAGTGGGAGATCGTTGAGACCATCGGCCGGGTGATCACCCAGCGCTGTTCGATCTGCGGCAGGACCAGGGTCCGGGTGACCCGGCCCGAGCACCGCGCGGACTAGCGCTTCGGCTTGGGGTAGGTGACGCGGCAGTCGGGGTCGTCAGGGCCGAGGACGTTGGCCAGGACCGGGTTGCCGTTCTCTCCGAACTCGGCCTGGACGAAGACCACGGGGCTGGGCATGCCGAGCTCTCCGACGAGATAGTCGACGCCCGCCTCGCACAGCTTGATCGCCTGCTTCGAGTTGTCCGCCGATTCCGGCAGGTCCGTATATATCCGTAGATAGCCACCGACCATTCGGATATCCCTGACCCGCTTGGCCACCTTGCGGCTCTCGAAGTAGGCCAACGCCTTCTTGTCGGTATGCTTGGAAGGCCCCGACGCCTCGGCCTCACTGTCCTTCTGGCGCTTCTTCTCCGCCTTGGCGGACTTCGCGTCCTGGTCGGCGCCCCCCTTGCTCTTCCCGTCCAGCTCGGCGGCCACCACCGCGCCCGCCACGGGGTCCCCCTGCGGCGCCGCGGCGGGCGGACCGCCGGAGGCCGGCACCCGAGCCGCCTCGCCCCCCGGAGCCGTCTCCCCGGAAGACCACACCCCGCTCACCGCGAACGCCCCCACCACCAGCGCGGCGGCGCCCACCGAGACCTCAAGGAGCCGTGAGCGAGACTTCTTTCTCCGACGTCCCCGAGTACGCCGCCTGGACCGTGCCAGACCTTCGCCCCTTTTCACCCTTGGCCTCACATAGACAGGTGATTTTCCACGAGTATGACAAAGGCAAGGGATGGCAAAGAGACCTACGCGGGATTATTTTCGGCGGGCCGCCACAGGAGACACGCCCTTCATCTCACGGAGCAGGAGTCCCGCCGCCGACCGGACTCCGCGGCGACGGGCCCCCGGAGGCTACGGCAGCGCGGCGATCAGCTCGCTGGGCGGCTTGCGGACACCGGTGTAGAAGGGGATCTCCACTCGGGTGTGCCGCCGCGCCTCCGCACCGCGCAGGGTGCGCATCAGGTCGACGATGCGGTGCAGTTCGTCGGCCTCGAACGCCAGCATCCACTCGTAGTCGTTCAGCGAGAAGCACGCCACCGTGTTGGCACGCACGTCCGGGTAGTCGCGAGCCATCTTGCCGTGCTCGGCGAGCATCCGGCGGCGGTCCGCGTCGTCCAGCAGGTACCACTCCAGGGAGCGCACGAACGGGTAGACGCTCACGTACGCACGAGGCTCCTCCTCGGCCAGGAAGGCCGGGATGTGCGACTTGTTGAACTCGGCCGGACGGTGCAGCGCCATGGCCGACCAGACCGGCTCGGACAGCCGCCCCAGGCCGGTACGGCGGAAGCGGGAGTAGGTCTCCTGCAGGTCCTCGGAGGTCGGAGCGTGCCACCAGAACATGAAGTCGGCGTCGGCGCGGAAGCCCGCCACGTCGTACAGGCCGCGGGTGACCACGTCCTTGCGCTCCATCTGGGCCAAGAGCTCCTCGACCTCGGCGGCCATGCCCTCACGGTGCCCCGGGCAGCGCTCGCTCAGTTTGAAGACCGACCACATCGTGTAGCGGATCACCTGGTTCAGGTCTCGTGCCTTGGGCCGCGGGTTCCCGTCCGTCGTCCTCACCCCTTCGTCAGCAAATCGGTTCTGTCCTGCCATTCTCCCGTGGGGTCCAGGTGGTCGAGAATCCGGGCTGCCGCGGTGCGGGCCGTGGAGACACAGGCGGGGATGCCAAGGCCGTCGTAGGCGGCGCCGCACAGCGCCAGCCCCGGCGAAACGGCGGCGGCCGCCCGGATGCGCGCCACCCGGTCGAGGTGACCCACCTCGTACTGTGGCAGGGCACCGCCCCAGCGGGTCACCCGCGAGTCGCGGGGCAGCCCGCGCACGCCCATGACCTCGACCATCTCGGCCATCGCCAGCGCGACCAGTTCCGCGTCGTCGCGCTGGAGCACCGCCTCCTCGCCGAGCCTGCCGATCGAGCAGCGCAGCAGGACCAGGTTGGGATCGGTCTCCGCCAGGTGCGGCCACTTGACCGAACTGAACGTGGCGGCCTTGATCGGGCGCCCGTCGACGGCCGGAACCAGGTAACCGCTGCCGGACGGCGGCCGGGGAAACGCCTCCCGCGGGTAGGCGAGGGTGACGACGGCCATGCTGGCGTACTCGATCCTGGCCAGCTCCGCGGCGGCCTGGGGCACCTCCTCCGTGAGCAGCCGGCTCGCCGCCGGAGCGGGAACGGCGATGATCACCGCGTCGGCCTCGATCGTCTCCGGCTCCCTGGTGGGTCCGGCCACCAGCTTCCAGCCGCCCTCGGTCCGCCGCAGCTCCCTGACCATGACGCCGGTCCTGATCTCGGCCCCGGAGGCGGCGGCGACGGCCTCGGGGAGGCTGCCCATCCCCCGGCTCAGGGTGGTGAAGACCGGCCCCGCGTCCTTCGGGGCGTCCGCGGCGATCTCCCCGGCCGCGGCGAGCAGCGACCGCTCGGTCCTGGCCGCGATGGCGATCCCCGGCATGGTCGCGTCCAGCGAGAGCCGCTCGGTCCTGCCCGCGTAGACACCGCCGAGCAGCGGCTCGACGAGCCTATCGACCACCTCGCCGCCCATCCTGGCCCGGATGTAGGCCGCCACCGACACGTCGGTGGTGACCCGCGTCGCCGGGAGGATCCGGTCCAGCGCCACTCTGGCCAGCCCCCCGGGGGAAAGGATCCCCGACCTCGCCAGCGCGAGAGGGTCGGACGGCACGCCCATGACGTGCCCCTTGGGCATGGGCCGCAGCGCGCCCCGGGTCAGGATGGCCGCCTGGGTGGTGCCGGGGAGCCGCAACTCCTCGCCCAGCCCGACCATCCTGGCCAGTTCCTTGCCCTCGGGCCGCCGGGCGAGCATCGCCTCGGCCCCCGCGTCCATCGCGACGCCCGCCACCTCGGTGGCGTGCAACTTGCCCCCGACCCGCGGGGCGCCTTCGAGGACGGTCACCCGTAGGTTCTCGCCGCCCTGACGCAGATGCCACGCGGCGGCCAGTCCGGCGATCCCGCCGCCGACGACCACCACATGCCTCCGGTTGCCTTCCATGACTCCTGACCGTACCGGTCCACCCCTGCGGTCCCGTCTCCCACCTCGGCGCCCCACCCTCCCCGTGACCCGACGGCGCGCAGAACGTGACGCCATCGTGACTGCCCCGCACCGAACTCCGCCACCGCACCCGCCGTCATGAGATTCATGAGCAGATTCCGGTACGGCCCGCGCCTGGCGGTCTTCTTGACGGGCCTGACGCTGTTGGTGTCCGCCTGCGGCGGGGGTTCTTTGCAGTCCACGTCCTACGAAGGAGCGGCGGCACCCGCGGCCGACATGCAGGCGAGCAGCCAGGCCGACGAGGCGGTTCCGCAGAGCGCGGCGAAGGCCGAGGGCGGCGGCTCCCCGCAGGCCGGCCAGGTGAAGATCGTCCCGCAGGACCGGGCGATCGTCTACACCGCGGAGATGACGATCAGGGCGAAGGAGGTCACCGCGGCGGCCGACCGGGCACGGCAGATCGTCACCACCGCGGGCGGCTACCTGGCCATGGAGAACTCCGACGCCCACTCCGACGGCGAGGGCTCCGCGACGCTGGTCTTCAAGATCCCGCCGGGAAACTATCCGGGCACGCTCGACCGCCTGGGCAAGGAGCTGGGCACGCGCGAGTCGCTCCGGCAGAACACCGAGGACGTCACCGAGCAGGTGGCCGACGTGGAGAGCCGCCTGAAGTCGGCCAAGGCCGCGCTCGACTCCCTGCGCACGCTGCTGAAGCGGGCCAACACCATCGGTGAGGTGCTCAAGGTGGAGCGGGAGGTCTCCAACCGCGAGAGCGAGCTGGAGTCCCTGCAGGCCAGGCAGAAGACCCTCGCCTCGCAGACCAGTGCGGCGACGCTGACGCTGAACCTGGTCGGCCCGGCGGCCGTGGTGCAGAAGAAGGAGGACGACGAGCCCGCCGGCTTCCTCGGCGGCCTGCGGACGGGCTGGAAGGCTTTCGTCGTCGCCGTCAAGCACGGCCTGACGCTCCTGGGCGTGCTGCTTCCCTGGCTGATCGTGATCGTCCCGGCCTGGCTGCTGACCGCCTTCCTGCTCCGCCGCAGGAGGAACGGGGAGCGGCCACTCGCCGCGGGCTCCGAGGACCCGGAGCCCGATCCCGACGAGGAGCCTCTCCCCGCGAGTGATCCTCGGGGAGACGACGAACCCGAGGGAGCGGACGGGCCGGTGCCGTACGAGCGCCCCTAGTCCCGGGCGAGTGGTGCCGGTGCCGGTGCCGGCACCGGGGACGGTCAGCGGGCGGAGGCCTCGTGGACGAAGTCGGTGAGGCGGGCCAGCTGGTCGGGGTCGGTGTTGGGCAACACGCCGTGCCCCAGGTTGAACACGTGTCCCTCGGCCTTGGCCGCGCGGGTGAGAATGTCGCCCGCGCGGCGCTTCACGACCTCCCACGGGGCGAGCAGGATCGCCGGGTCCAGGTTGCCCTGCAGCGCCTTGCCCGGGCCGACCCTCCGGGCGGCCTCGTCGAGCGGGACTCGCCAGTCGACGCCCACCACGTCGGCCCCCGCCTCACCGAGCAGGCCGAGCAGCTCTCCGGTGCCGACGCCGAAGTGGATCCGCGGCACGTCCAGACCGGCCAGGCCGTCAAAGATCCGGCTGGTGTAGGGGAGGACGAACTCGCGGTAGTCGTCGGGCGACACCGCGCCGACCCAGGAGTCGAAGAGCTGAACGGCGGAGGCTCCCGCGGCGAGCTGCACGCGCAGGAACCCCAGGGTGATCTCGGTCAGCCGATCCATGAGGGCGTGCCAGAGGCCCGGCTCGCCGTACATCATGGCCTTGGTGTGGTCGTGGTTCTTGGAAGGGCCGCCCTCGATGAGGTAGGAGGCCAGGGTGAAGGGGGCTCCTGCGAAACCGATGAGCGGGGTCGCGCCCAGCTCCTTCGTCAGCGCCTGGACCGCCTCGGTGATGTAGGAGACGTCGTCCGGCTCGATCGGGCGCAGCGCCTTGGCCGCCCTGGCATCCCTGATCGGCGCGGCCACCACCGGGCCGATGCCGGGCTTGATGTCGAGGTCGACGCCGATCGCCCTGAGCGGGACGACGATGTCACTGAAGAGGATGGCCGCGTCCACGCCGTAGCGGCGGACCGGCTGCATCGTGATCTCCACGACCAGGTCGGGGGTGGCGCAGGCCGTGAGCATCGGCACCCCCTCGCGGAGCGCCCGGTACTCGGGCAGCGAGCGACCTGCCTGGCGCATGAACCACACCGGTGTGTGGGATACGGGCCGGCGGCGGCAGGCGCGCAGGAAAGCGGAGTCGGCGGGCTCGGAAGTCACCCCACCAGGGTGCCATGCCCGGTGACCGGTCGGCTCACCACGGTCGCTGACCGGCGAGATCAGCCCGAAATCACCAGTTATTCAATGAGATTGCACCTCACACCACCCTGGCGCCGTCAAGTGATGACAACGATACTGTCTTACCGGTTTCGAGAGCTTCGTCCACTGAAATCCGATGTTGACACCAGCCGGATGGCGCCGCACGGCACGAAGCGATCATGTTTCCGGGTACAGTTCCTCCCATCGGTGATCCTGGACCGGCCCCCGGCTGGTCCAAATGTTCGCCAAGTCACCGCGCGGCATCGATTCCTGCACCACTTTGGGGACACGCCGAGCACGCTGCGCGGAAATGTCGGCGCGACGTGCCAACGTCGGACCACGACCCGACGAAAGGCCCGTGCGATGTCCACCATGTGGAGTTCACCCGAACGTCGCGGTGAGCACCGTGCCTCCTGCGCCCGCGTGCGGATTCCCGAACGACAATCCCGCCCCGTCGATCACGGTCGGCCTGAACGCCCGGAACGGACCGGCGCCGAGCGCGGTCACACGTTCCTCCCCGAAGTCTCCCACGGCGAGGTCACCCCCGCCCTCCACAGGCCGTCGGCAGCGTCTTGATCGGTTCCAATGGCTCCTACACATATCCCAGTGGTCCCCATGCGATCAGTTTCGACCTACGCTTCCGATATGACCGTCGGTGACGCGCCGCCCGCTCCCGCCGCCTTCAGGCGCGCGGTGGCGAGCATGCGCCCCGCGGAGGTCAGACCCGAGATCGAGCTGGAGGACATTCCGGCGCCGCAGCGCCTGGCCCCCTACTCGGCCGCGATCGGCGCGTCGGTGTACCGCGACGACGACGAGCTCGCGGTCGGCCGCCTCATCGTGCTCTTCGACCCGGACGGCCAGCGCGGCTGGGACGGCCAGTTCCGGCTCGTCGCCTACGTGCGGGCCGACATGGAGCCGGAGATCACCGAAGACCCGCTGCTCGGCCCCGTCGCGTGGAGCTGGCTCACCGAGTCACTCGACGCGCACGGCGCCGGCTACGCCGCCGCCGGAGGCACCGTCACCAGAGCGGTCTCCGAGGGCTTCGGCAACAAGGCCGAAGACCCGGTGACCACCGAGCTGGAACTGCGTGCGTCCTGGTCACCGCTGCAGGAAGACCTCTCCGGCCATGTCGCCGCCTGGTGCGATCTGATGTGCCTTGCCGCGGGCATACCACCCCTGCCACCCGACGTGGCGGCGCTGCCGCCGCGCCGTCGCGAGGATCCGGAGCCCTTCAGAACGTGACCGATGAGACGACCGTAATTCCACTGCTGGAGCCTCGTGAGGGAATCCCACCCGTCATCGAGGACTCCGCCTCCCTCGCGCGCGTGGTGCGCGCCTTCGCCGAGGGCACCGGCCCCGTCGCCGTCGACGCCGAACGCGCCTCGGGCTACCGCTACAGCGGCCGCGCCTACCTGGTACAGCTGCGCCGCGCCGGCGCGGGCAGCGCCCTGATCGATCCCATCCGCTGCCCCGACCTGTCCGAGCTCGACGCGGCGCTGGCCGACGCGGAGGTGGTGCTCCACGCCGCCTCCCAGGACCTGCCGTGCCTCGCGGAGGTGGGCTTCCACCCGCGAGAACTGTTCGACACCGAGCTGGCCGGCCGGCTGCTCGGCTACGAGCGGGTCGGTCTTGGGCTGATGGTGGAGAACGTCCTCGGTTTCAGGCTGGAGAAGGGGCACTCGGCCGCCGACTGGTCGACCCGCCCGCTCCCCGAGGACTGGCTGCGCTACGCCGCGCTCGACGTCGAGGTCCTGATCGAGCTCCGCGACGTCCTGCACGAGGAGCTGAAGTCCAGCGGCAAGCTGGCGTGGGCGCAGGAGGAGTTCGCCTCCGTGCTCGCGCACAAGGCGCCCGCCCCGCGCTCCGACCCGTGGCGGCGCACCTCCGGAATCCACAAGGTCCGCTCGCTGCGCGGGCTGGCGGTGGTACGGGAGCTGTGGACGCTCCGCGACGGGCTCGCCCGCGAGTCCGACGTCGCCCCCGGCCGTGTCCTGCCCGACTCGGCGATCGTCACCGCCGCCCTGGAACTGCCCCGCACCACCAAGGCGCTCACCGAGATCCCTCCCTTCACCGGCCGCAGTGCCCGGCGGCACCTGCGCGACTGGCTGGCCGCGATCGGCACCGCCCGCTCGCTGCCCGACTCGGAGTTGCCGCAGCCCAGCACCCCCGGCGACGGGCCCCCACCGGCCAACCGATGGATGGACCGCGATCCGGTGGCCGCCCGGCGGCTGGCCGCGGCCAGGACCGTGGTCGCCGCGCTCGCCGACGAGCACCACATGCCCGCGGAGAACCTGATTCAGCCCGACGCCGTGCGCCGCCTGACCTGGGAACCGCCGGCCGTCATCGACGACGAGACCGTCACCGCCCGGCTGCGCGAGCTGGGCGCCCGTGAGTGGCAGATCGGGCTGACCGCCCATCCGATCGCCAAGGCTCTGATCCGCCTGGAGCTCAAGGGCCAGGCCTGATGAACCGGCCGATGCCCTTTACAAAGTAGATCATTGGAACGACGTCATCCCCTGTGCGGGGCC